>JBBRUA010000120.1:0-8829 GCA_038248245.1 Pyrinomonadales bacterium
GCGTCGAAGCCGTTTATTGCCAGCCATTCGCGAGCGGCTTCAGTGAGTTTTACGAGGACGCGTTTCTCGGCGAGTTGGCCATTCAATTCGTTGATAAATTTATCAACGATCAGCTTGATGACCTCGATATCGAGTGCCTTGAACGGCACCCAGGCGTCGAGGCGATTACGGAATTCGGGGGTGAACGTCCGTTCGATGACGCCTTTTGCATTCCCCTTTGTATCAGCCGAATTGCGAAACCCCATTCCGCCCGACGACAACTCGCGGGCGCCGGCGTTGGTCGTCATTATCAGGATAACGTTGCGAAAATCCGCTTTTTTGCCGTTATTGTCGGTGAGTGTCGCCGAATCCATCACCTGCAGCAGCAGATTGAAAAGATTCGGATGAGCTTTTTCGATCTCGTCTAAAACGAGAACGGCGTGCGGGGTGCGCATTATCGCCTCGGTCAGCAGACCGCCCTGATCGAATCCGACGTATCCCGGCGGTGCACCGATAAGGCGTGAAACGGTGTGCGGCTCGGCGTATTCGCTCATGTCGAAGCGGATAAATTCGACGCCGAGAGTTTCGGCGAGCTGCTTCGAAACCTCAGTCTTACCGACTCCAGTCGGTCCGGAAAATAGAAATGAGCCGACCGGTTTCGTTTGAGCTCCAAGACCGGCACGCGAGATCTGGATCGCATCGACGATCGCGTCGATCGCGTCGTCCTGGCCGAAGATCGCCTTTTTAATGTCGTCACGAAGCGTTTTGAGCCGCTGCTTTTCATCAGCCACGACAGTCTTCGGCGGGATCTTCGCCATGCGGGCGATGGTGTTTTCGACCATTTGAACACTGACCTTTTTAGGTCGTTTGCTCGCGGGCATCAACCTGACCGCGGCACCGACCTCATCGATAACGTCGATCGCCTTGTCAGGTAAGAATCGGTCGTTTATATACTTCCCGGCGAGCTCCGACGCAGTATGAAGCGATTCGTTGCTGTATTTTACGCCGTGGAACTGCTCGTAAAAACGCTTCAGGCCTTTGAGGATCTGGTAAGTTTCTTCGACGGTCGGCTCGTTTATCTCGATCCTTTGAAAGCGGCGTGCAAGCGCCCGGTCGCGGTCGAAGGCAGCCTTGTATTCGGCGTGTGTGGTCGAGCCGATGCAGCGAAGATCACCATTTGCGAGGGCCGGTTTCAGGATGTTCGACGCATCCATCGAGCCGCCCGAGACTGCCCCGGCACCGACGATCGTGTGGATCTCGTCAATGAACAGAATCGCGTTTTCGTGTTCCTTGATTTCGTTAATGATCGCCTTGAAACGCTGTTCGAAATCGCCTCGGTAACGCGTTCCGGCAAGCACCGCCCCCATATCGAGGGCAAAAACCTTGGCGTCTTTCAGCACGTCGGGCACCTCGCCTTCGCTGATCTTGAGAGCCAGACCCTCGGCGAGCGCGGTTTTTCCGACGCCGGGTTCACCGACATAAAGTGGATTATTCTTTTTGCGACGGCATAAAACCTGGATCGTTCGCTCTATCTCTGCGGAGCGTCCGACGATCGGATCGATCTCACCGGCTGCGGCCTTCGCGACCAACTCGACGGTGAAGCTTTCGAGAGGTTTTTTACGCGAGCCGCCCATCGGTGAGCCGTCGAACTCTTCGTCGTCGACACCGTCCGATAGCGGTTCACCGTAATCGACCTTCGAGATCCCATGCGAAATATAATTTAGAATGTCGAGACGAGTCACGCGCTGTTGCAGCAGAAGGTAAACGGCATACGATTGCTCGGCCTGATACATCGAACCGAGAATGTTTCCACCGTCCACCGTTCCCTGGCCGCTGCCCTCAGCTTGCAAAACTGCGTACGAGATCGTCGATTGAAACGTCGAGGTCAGCTCCGGCATCGACTTCGCTCCCTCAGGCATTTTCTCGAGCGAATTTTCGAAATACTCCTGCAAAGCCCGAGCGATCTCATCGATCTGGGCACCACAATTAAACAGGATCTCGCGTGCCGCCGCGTCCTCGAGCAACGCAAACAGCAAATGCTCGAGCGTCACAAACTCATGCCGATGCCTCACAGCCTCATCAACAGCAAAACTTAACGTTTCTTCCAGTTCTCTCGTCAACATCTTGTAAATATCTTAACAGTTCGCGACGATTAAAAATATAGAACGCCGCAAACTAGATAAATCTGACACCTTCCGGATAGATCCCAGAGACGTAGATGTTAAATTCAACATCCGTTTTGCGATAAACGTCCTTAATCTCTATTGCTACAAGATCGGCGATCTCACGGCTTTCACTTAGCATAAATATCGACGGACCGGAACCTGAGATGCCTCCGCCGAGAGCACCTGCGGCGAGACTGGCGGATTTTACTTCATCAAACTTAGGTATAAGTGATTTTCGGACAGGTTCAACGATCGTGTCTTCGAGCGAGCGGGAGATGAGGCCGTAGTCACCTTTCGCGAGTGCGGCCACGAGCGAACCTAGATTGCTCCAGTTGCGAACAGCTTCCTTTAGTGGTACGTGCTCTGGAAGAATTGCTCTTGCCTCCGACGTTTTGATCTCGATCTGCGGATGGATGACGGTGGCAAAAAGCTGCGGGAAATCTATCTCGACGATGTCGAGCGGTTCCGTCGAGCGAACCAGCGTAAAGCCGCCGTAAATGCACGGTGCCAGATTGTCGGCGTGGAGCGACCCCGAAGCGAGCATTTCGCCCGCCATTGCGAATTCGACGAGTTCCGGCTTTGAAAATTTGTCGCCGATCAAACGGTTTGCCGCGACGACGGCACCACAGGCACTGGCCGCGCTGGAACCTATACCGCTTCCCGGCTTAATATGCTTTGTGATCTCGATTTCAAACCCGAAATCGACGCCCGCGGAGTTCAGAAAAGCCTGCAAGGCGACGCCCGCGACGTTTTTCGACGGGTCGGTCGGCAGGCCATATTCGTCACGGTTTATTATTCGGATAGTTCGCTCATCGATCTTGCGAACCGTCATCTCGTCAAATGGCTCGCTGAGCGCAAAGCCGAGACAGTCAAAACCGCAAACGACATTTGATACCGTTGCGGGAGCCAAAACGCTAATTTCGTCCATATTTCTCAAAAATTGGTAACACGTATAATATTAAGGTTGATTATACTCGCGGCTAAATGATAACTGAACACGTTCGCCAAATGCGTACGTTTTGCGCCGCCTGAGATCACCCCAACGATGAACTACTTTAGCACAAACCGAAGGTCGTCTCACGCCTCATTCCGAGAGGCAGTTCTAAGCGGACAGCCCGACGACAAAGGCCTTTTTTTCCCATCTGAGATCCCAAAACTTTCGGGCGAATTTCTATTAGATCTAGCGCAAATGACTAACGAACAGATCGCCTTCGACGTGATCAGGCCTTACGTCGCGGGCGAAATCCCGGACGAGATATTATTCGAGATCTGTGCAGAAACTGTGAATTTTAGTTTTCCACTTGTGGAAATTTCCGACCGCATCTCCGCACTCGAACTTTTTCACGGCCCGACACTCGCATTCAAGGATGTGGGAGCGCGGTTTATGAGCCGCTGTCTGCGGTATTTTTCACGCGAGCAGAAAGAGAAAACGATCGTTATTGTCGCGACGTCAGGCGACACGGGCGGAGCCGTGGCGGCCGGCTTTCACAGCGTCGAAGATATCGAGGTTGTAATTCTTTATCCCAAGGGCAAGGTCAGTAAAGTGCAGGAACTGCAGTTAACGACGCTGGGCGGAAATGTAACTACATTGGAATTACACGGCACTTTCGACGATTGTCAAGCCTTGGCTAAACAAGCGTTGAGTGATGTCGACCTGCAAGCAAAAGTTAATCTGACATCAGCGAATTCGATAAATGTCGCGCGCTGGCTACCGCAACAGTTCTACTATTTTTACGCGTTGAAACAATGGGAAGGAGCTCCGCCCGTCATCTCGGTGCCAAGCGGAAACTTTGGCAATCTCGCATCGGGCCTTCTAGCGAATGCGTCAGGCCTCCCGGTCAAAAAATTTTTCGCCGCATGCAACGCCAACGATGTCGTGCCGCGATTCATGCAGAATGCGAATTACGAGCCTAAACTATCGGTGGCGACGCTGTCCAACGCGATGGATGTTGGGGCACCGAGTAATTTCGTACGGATCCTCGAGATCTTCGACAATACGTTTGCCGATCTAAAAGAAAAAGTTGAGGCGATAAGCATTTCCGATGAGGTTACAGCGGCGACCATGCGAGAGGTTTATTCACAATGTAATTACATTCTCGATCCGCACGGAGCGGTCGGTTATCAAGCGCTTGCCGATCATTTGCAGACCGATCCAAACGCCCGCGGCATCTTCCTCGAGACTGCACATCCGGTTAAGTTTGATTCGGTAAAAGATATAATCGGTACGCAGGGTGACGCTCCCGCATCGGTCGGCGATCTGATGACTAAGGATAAGCAGAGCGTCGAGGTCGAGAACGATTACGACCAGGTAAAAGAGATTCTGTTATCTAAAATATGAAGGTGTTAAAATTCGGCGGCTCCTCGGTCGGGAACGCGGAAAGTATAGAGAAGGTCGTTGATATCGTCCGTCAGGCTCGCGAGAAGGAGACGTGCGCCGTGGTGCTGTCGGCGATGCACGGAACGACGGACGCTCTGATCGAGGCAGGCCGCTCCGCTGAAAAGGGCGACGATGGCTATCTTGGGATTCTTAGCCACATCAGCGAGCGTCACGAGGAAGCGATCGAGAAATTGTTTAGCGGCCAATCACATTCGTCGCTACCGGATTTTGTCGAAACGGCGATCAAGGAACTAGAGGATCTGTGCGAAGGGGTTCGCCTGATACGCGAACTTTCACCCAAAACACTCGACCGTATTTTAAGTTTTGGTGAACTTGTCGCCTCGCGGATAGTGTCGGCAAAACTCTCTCTCGCTGGCCTTGAAAATCAATGGAAAGACAGCCGTTTGGTCATCAGGACTGACTCGAATCACGGATTCGGCAGTGTCGATTTTGCAACATCCAACTCTCAGATCAAAGAATATTTCGGTGCAGCCGCGGGCAAGCTGCACGTATTTCCGGGGTTCATCGCGTCGGATGCGCTGGGATCTACGACCACATTGGGACGCGGGGGTTCGGATTATACGGCCGCAATTCTCGCCGCTGCGCTCGACGCGAGCGTGCTTGAGATCTGGACTGACGTTTCAGGAATGATGACCGCCGACCCGCGATTCGTGCGCAATGTTCGTCAGATACCACGCATCACGTATCGCGAGGCGATGGAGCTTTCACATTTCGGTGCGAAAGTGATCTATCCGCCGACGATCCAACCGGTGATGGCGAAAGGAATTCCGGTTCTTGTCAAAAATACATTCGCACCCGAAGATGTCGGCACGCTGATCGAGGCCGAGTCGACCGGCGAAAAGGACATAATCCGCGGCATTACGAGCATTGATAAGATAACCGTTCTAAACCTTGAGGGCAGCGGAATGGTTGGTATTCCGGGTTTCTCGAAACGATTGTTCGACGCGTTGTCCCGGGCGTCGATCAACGTAATTTTAATCACGCAAAGCTCGTCCGAACACTCGATCTGCGTCGCGATAGAAGAAAAGAGTGCCGATAAAGCCAAAGTCGCGGTCGATCAAGAGTTCGAGTTCGAGATCGGCGTTGGCCGGATCGATCCGCTGAAGGTCGAGAGCGGCTTCTCGATACTCGCTCTTGTAGGCGACAACATGAAAGAACATACCGGCGTCAGCGGTAAGATGTTCACGACGCTCGGCAACAACGGCATCAATATCCATGCGATCGCCCAGGGATCGAGCGAGCGAAATATCTCGGCGATCATCGCCTCAAAGGATGTTCGAAAAGCTGTAAATACGTTGCACGAGACATTTTTCTCAGATGGCAATAAGCAGATAAACCTTTATATCGCGGGAGTCGGAACGGTCGGTAGTCGTCTGATCGACCAGTTGAGAACGCAGCATCAGCATCTCTCAGACGAATTACGTTTAAACGTTCGTGTTGTCGGCCTCGCGAACAGCAGACAGGCTCTGGTCGAGGACGAAGGAATAGATCTTGGATCGTACAGGACCGATCTTGCCGAGGCGGAGGCGATGAGTGTCACAGAGTTTGCGGATTCGATAATCGAGCAAAATCTGCGGAATTCCATCTTCGTTGATGTGACGGCGAGTGCCGATGTGGTCGAGGTTTACTCGAAATTGCTTGCTAAGAGCGTGTCGGTCATCGCGTGTAATAAGATCGCGGCCTCGTCGAGTTACGAAACGTATTTGCAGCTCAAGGCGACGGCTCGCGAGTTTGGTACAAACTTTTTCTTCGAGACGAATGTCGGTGCCAGCCTGCCGGTGATCCATACGCTCGGCGACCTGCTCCGCAGTGGCGATAAGGTAAGGCGTATCGAAGCCGTGCTCTCAGGCACGCTGAACTTTGTTTTTAACAATTACGACGGCACGCGTAAATTCGCCAATGTTGTTCGTCAGGCTCAAACCGAAGGCTACACGGAACCTGATCCGCGCCTCGACCTAAGCGGAACTGATGTCGCCAGAAAAATACTGATCCTCGCTCGCGAGGCCGGACATCGGATGGAAATGGACGACATAGCGAACGCCGGTTTCTTGCCGGAATCGTGTCTTGCGGGAAGTGTGGGTGATTTCTATTCAGAGATGGAGAAGCACGAGCCTCATTTTCGCTCTCTGCTCGATGATGCTAACGCTAAAGGTTTAACGTTAAAGTACATCGCGTCTTTCGATAACGGAAAAGCGTCGGTCGGCCTGCAATCAATCGGCCCGGACCACAACTTTGCGAACCTTTCCGGTAAAGACAATGCCGTTCTCTTTTACACTGATCGTTATCCCGACCAGCCGCTCGTTATAAAAGGTGCCGGAGCAGGTGCGGATGTGACCGCGGCGGGAGTTTTTGCGGATATCATTCGGGCTTCGCGGTAAGTTCTTTGCTCATGCCCGCGCGTAAGCAAGGGCGCATTGCTCAACTTTAGCTCTACGCCCTCGCTTACCGGCGGACATGGGCATTTAGGTCAATTTAGGTCGAACAGCAGAAACTCGCTGTTGTCCTCGTATGCCCTTATTGTCAGGGCGGCTTCTTGGCTAATCGCGGCTCCGTCGCCTGCGTCGAGTGTGAACCCGTTGACGTCTATCGCTCCGCTGATCAATTGGATCCACGCATGTCGACCCTCGGCGAGATCGAGCGAAACTTTCTCACCACTTTTGAGGATCGAGGCGTAGAGTTTCACGTCCTGATTGATGTGGACCGAACCGTCATCGCCGCCGCGTGATGCGACCAGTTTTAGCTTGCCGTGCTTTTCCTCAGCGGGGAATTTCTTCTGCTCGTGCGCGGGCGTCAAACGGTCTTTCTCAGGCAATATCCATATTTGTAGCAAATGCGTCTTATCCGTCGGTGAGCTGTATTCACTATGCAGAACGCCGGTTCCGGCCGTCATTCGCTGCACCTCGTTCGGCCGCACCGTCTCGCCATTTCCCATCGAGTCCTGATGCGAAAGCTCGCCGGATATCACGTAGGTGATGATCTCCATATCGCGATGACCGTGCTTCGGAAAGCCCTTGGCCGGCTCGATAACGTCCTCGTTGATCACCCGCAGATCGCGAAAACCCATAAACTGCGGATCATAATAATCCGCAAATGAAAATGTGAATTTCGTGTCGAGCCATCCGTGATTGGCTGCCCCGCGTTCTTTAGATCGTCTGATTTTGATCATTGTAATTCTCCCTGATATTTAGATATTACAAGGATTCGAAGGGCATGTAACCATCAATTGCGGTGACGTAAATCTAATACTTTCGGGTGAGACGAATGCGCAAGCCCGCACGCTGGTAAGGGCGAAACATCTAACGTACGTTAAACGCCGTCACTAGCGTGAGGGCTTGTGCAACTTATTTTTTGCGAACGACCATCAGCCCGTCGCGGATCGGAAGCAAGACATTTGCTACGCGTTCGTCGGCTATGACCTTTTTGTTGAAGTCATGTAGGGCTTGTGTTTCCTCGTCTCTTTCTTCCTCGACGACGTGGCCGCTCCAGAGGACGTTATCGGCGATGATGAAGCCGCCGGGGCGGACGCGATCGAATACTAGATCGTAGTAATTAGAATAATTTGGTTTATCGGCGTCGATGAATACGAGATCGAAAGTTTCGGCCAGCGTGGGGATGATCTCGGTCGCAACGCCAAGACGAAAGTCTATGCGGTCGCTAAACTCGGTTCTGGCCACAAATTCACGGGCGATGTCATTTGTGCCTTCCTGTATATCTAATGTAACTACTTTCCCACCTTCGGCTAAACCTTCGGCAAAACAGAGAGCCGAATAACCCAAATAAGTACCGATCTCGAGAACGAACTTCGGGCGTATCATGTGCGAGAACATACTCAACACGCGGCCCTGAACAAAGCCGGAGAGCATTGCCTTGTCTTCAAAGTTTGCATAGCAATGCTCGCGGAGTTCTCTGAGGACGCCGCTCTCATCGGATGTAAAGCTTTGGGAGTAATCGATTATTTCTTGTGTAAATATCATAGATCAACTCGTACCAGTCCTCGTTTTATGGCGGTTGTCGCCGCAGAGGTTCGGTCGGACACGCCGATCTTGCCGAAGATGTTTTGAACGTGCGTCTTTATCGTATTTTCTGAGTTGTCGAGGGCAAAGGCAATTTCCTTGTTCGACATTCCGCCCACAACCATTCGGAGGACGTTCGTCTCTGCAACGGTTAGCTCTTCCTGCCCGACGTGTTCGCTCAGGATACCGGCGATGTCTGCGGGGATATATTTGCGTCCGGCATTCACGACTCGGATGGCTTTTATGAGTTCGTCGGGTTCTATGTCTTTGCAGA
>JBBRUA010000121.1:0-8783 GCA_038248245.1 Pyrinomonadales bacterium
GGCGGACGCATTCCTTCGCCTGATACGTTGAATGAAGTGCAGACGGTGCGGGAACTGTTGACAGCCGTGATGAGGGTCGATAAGTCCAAAAAACTAGCGGACGAACCGAGGGCCGAGGAGAAGAAAGAGGAAGAGGAAATATTCATTCCCTCGATAGTGCGGCGCATCGGTAACGCCGCGGTCGATCTGGCGACCGATACGTTATACAACGGTGTGCTCGATACCAAGATCGAGGGGCAGGCGAATGTTCCGCCTCACGTTAATTTTATCGTTGCACCGAATCATACGTCGCATATCGACACCGGACTAGTTAAAAAAGCGTTGGGCAAGGAAGTGGCCGAGCAAACGGTAGCGGTCGCGGCGGCGGATTATTGGTTCGACACGAAATACAAGCGTGCGTACATGAACAATTTTACGACGCTGGTCCCGATCGAGCGAACCGGCAGTTTACGCCAATCGCTCCGACACGTCACGCAGATTTTGAATGACGGTTACAACGCTCTCATCTTTCCGGAAGGCGGGCGTCAGGAATCGGGGCAGATCGCAGAGTTCAAACCGATCATCGGCTATCTCGCTTTGAATCAAAAGATCGGAATTCTGCCTATCTACATCTGGGGAACCTACAGCGCGTTCCCGAAGGGAACGATAATTCCCAAAGGCAAGAGCATCGGCGCTAAGGTCGGTGCGAAGGTCGGAAACTTCCTTGAATACGAGGAACTGGCGAAAATGACGGAAGGCGTTCCAAACACCGAAGCCTACCGTCTGATCGCCGCTCGCGTACAACACGAGATCGAAAATATGCGCGACGGCACGCGGGCAAAATTTGACGTCGGCTCCCTTCGCAAACAATGGAAGGCTGAGCGACGTAAAACGCGAAAGATCGAGTCTGTTATTGAGGGTTAGTTATTGAAGGAGTTCTTAACGCAAAGACACGAAGATACAGAGGAAAACCTTTGAAAATAGCTTTCCGTACTACAAAAGTCACATCGGAATCTTTTTAGATAAAATTATGAAATTCGCCAAAGTTTATCTGCTACTCATCTCTTTGTTGTTCTCGCTTTCGTCCGCCACTGGTCAGGCCCTTAAGATCGATTATGAGAAATTCACGCTGCCTAATGGGCTTGAGGTGATATTTCACGTTGACCGCAGCGACCCGGTCGTGGCGGTTTCCCTTACGGCTCACGTTGGTTCCGCGAGGGAAAAGGCAGGGCGGACAGGATTTGCTCATTTATTTGAGCATCTTTTGTTTCTCGAGTCTGAGAATCTCGGCAAAGGCGGGCTTGATAAGATGACGGCGAGGATCGGCGGTTCGGGGGCGAACGGTTCGACGAACCGTGACCGGACGAATTATTTGCAGACCGTGCCGAAGGACGCTCTTGAGAAAATGCTGTGGGCGGAAGCCGACAAGCTTGGCTGGTTCATCAATACGGTTACCGATCCGGTTTTGGCGAAGGAAAAGCAGGTCGTTAAGAATGAAAAACGCGAGGGCGTCGATAACAATCCCTATGGCCACACATCGTATGTGATCGACAAGGCTCTTTATCCAGAAGATCATCCTTACAACTGGCAGGTCATCGGTTCGCTCGACGATCTGCAGAACGCCAAACTCGATGACGTAAAGGAATTTTTCCGCCGCTGGTATGTGCCGAATAATGTGACGCTGGTCGTCGCCGGCGATTTTGATACGGTGCAGGCGAAGAAATGGGTCGAGAAGTATTTCAGTGAGATCAAACGCGGCGACGATATCAAAGCACTTCCGAAACGTCCGGGTCTCGTTCGCGAGACGACGAAGCTATTTCATGAAGATAATTTTGCACGCGTTGCCCAGTTGACGATGGCGTGGCCGACGGTCGAACAATACCATCCGGATTCGTATCCGCTCGCGGTTCTGAGCCAACATTTGACGCAGGGTAAAAAGGCTCCGTTCTACCAGGTTCTCGTCGAGGAAAAGAAATTGTCCTCCGGGGCCAATATGTTTAATCGTGTTTCGGAGCTTGCCGGTCAGATGCAGCTTTCGGTGCGTGCCTTTCCGGACAAGGATCTGGACGACGTTGCCAAAGCGATTGACGAATCCTTTGCAAAGTTTGAGAAAGAAGGTATTTCGGACAAGGACCTCGTCCGAATTAAGGCGGGGCAGGAGACGCAGTTCTACAATTCGCTCTCGAGCGTTCTCGGCAAGGGTATTCAACTCACGCAGTATAATATTTTCGCGGACGACCCGGGATTTGTTGAGCGCGACATCAAGAATATTCTCGCGGTAACAACGGCGGACGTGAACCGTGTTTACCAAAAATACATTAAAGGGAAAAATTTCGTTGCGACCAGTTTTGTTCCGAAAGGCAAACTCGCACTCGCTCTCGATGGCTCAAAAAAAGCCGATGTCGTGGAAGAAAAAATCGTTCAGGGAGCCGAGGATGCGGTCGACCCGAGCGTAGCGGCGACGTACGAGAAGACGCCATCGAGCTTTAACCGTTCAGTCGAACCTCCTTACGGTACTTCGCCCGAGGTCAAGATCCCGATAATTTGGGAGAGTAAACTTCGCAACGGAGTGCGGCTTTATGGCATCGAGAACAGCGAAGTGCCGCTCGTTCAGTTCGAGATCGTGATCGACGGTGGACAGTTGCTCGACGATCTCAATAAGGTCGGCGTCGCCAATCTAACGGCGCGAATGATGACCCAGGGAACGCAGCGAAAAACCCCGCAGGAGCTGGAAGAAGCGATCCAGCAGTTAGGAGCTGCGATCAGCGTCTCGGCAGACACCGAAGATATTCGCATACGGGCGAATATGCTTGCAAAAAACTACGACGCGGTGCTCGCTCTCGTGGAGGAAATTCTGCTCGAACCGCGGTGGGACGCGAAAGAATTTGACCTGATCAAACAAAGCACTCTGAGCGCGATCAAACAGCAGGACGCGGTTCCGAATGAGGTGGCGGACAACGCCTTTAACCTATTGATTTACGGAAAGGACAACATGCGTTCGCGAAATATCCTCGGCACGGTCGAGTCTGTTGGAGCGATCACGATCGGCGATCTCAAGGCTTTTTATGCGAAAGCGATCTCGCCGTCCGTGGCGAAAATGCATGTCGTCGGAGCTCTCGACAAAGCTAAGATCGCCGGTTCCCTGAAAGGCCTCGACGCTAAATGGAAAGCAAAGAAAGTTGATATCCCTGTCTACAAAACCCCTGCTGCTCCGTCCAAATCGACGGTTTATTTTTACGACATTCCGGATGCAAAACAGTCGGTTCTGCAAATCGGATATCCGGCTCTCGCGACGACTGACCCGGATTTCTATTCAGCAAATGTCATGAACTATATCCTCGGCGGTGGCGGATTTGCTTCGCAATTGACACAGCAATTGCGCGAAGGCAAAGGCTACACGTATGGTATCGGGTCGGGATTTTCGGGAACGCAGAGCCCGGGGACTTTCACAATATCGAGCGGCGTCCGAACGAATGTCACTCTCGAATCGGCTCAGCTAATCAAAAATATCTTGCAGGATTACGGCAAGAATTATTCTGCACAGGACCTCGAGACAACACAGGGTTTCCTGATCAAGAGCAATGCCCGAGCCTTCGAAACCGCCGCTGCAAAACTAAATATGCTAGAGAACATCAGCAAATACGGCTGGAAATACGACTACGTCAAAGGTCGCGAACAGATCGTCAAAGGCATGACCGTCGCCAGGATCAAAGACCTTTCGGCAAAATACCTGAATGCCGATAAGATGATCTGGCTTGTTGTCGGCGACGCCAAGACACAGTTGCCGAGACTGAAGGAATTGGGGTTTGGCGAGCCCATCCTGGTGCAGAAGTAAAAAGGAAAATATCTAATTCTCTCTTTGAATTCAATGATCTCTGTGGCAAATATCTTATGGCCAAAACAAAAGCAGTAATTAAAAATGAAAAACGTATCTTGATCACGGGCGGCACCGGATTTTTAGGTTCGCACATAGTGCGGCAATTTCTAGATGCGGGAGAAAAGAATCTGAAGGTAATGGCGTCGAGCGTTCCTGAATGGATGAAGGACGCGGGCGTGAAAGCGGTCGAGGGATCGGTCACGAACCGCGAGGATGTGGCGAAGGCGTGTAAGAATGTCTCGGCTATCTTTCACCTTGCAGGTAAGGTTTCGCGTGACAATGATGAAGCGATGTCGATGAATAACATTCATCTACAAGGCACGCGTTTATTGTGCGAAGCGGCGACGGAAGCCGGTGTCGAGACGATGATACTCGCTTCGTCGAGCGGGACGATCGCGGTGAGTGAGGACGAGCAGGTTTTCGACGAGACGTTTCCGCAGCCCGTCGATCTTTTCACGAAATGGGCTTATTACGCCTCGAAATATTACCAGGAACGAGCGGCCTTAGAGAATTTTAAGGCCGAAGGGCAGCGGCTCGTTATTATGAATCCATCGCTTCTGCTAGGTCCGGGCGACGACAGGATGAGTTCGACGAAGCCGGTGCTGGATTTTCTAGGGCGAAAGGTTCCGTATTGCCCGGGCGGAGGTTTGAATTTTGTTGATGCTCGCGATGCGGCAAATGCATTTATTTCGGCTCTGGAAAAAGGAAAGCATCAGGAGAAATATCTGCTCGGTGCGGCGAATATGACTTTCGAGCAATTTTTTGGGCGTCTCGAACGACTGTCGGGCGTTTCGGCACCGATGGTTAAAGTTCCCAAAAGACTGGCGATGGCCGGTTCGAGCATTATTAGTTCGATCTATAAAAACTGGGGGAAAGCGTCACCCGTTGCCCCGAATGAGGTCGAGCAGGCCGAATGTTTTTGGTATTTCGATTCGTCTAAAGCCCAGGAAGAACTCGGATTCACACCCCGCGATCCGCAAGAGACGCTGCAGGACACGATCTCGTATCTGCGTGAGAATGTCCTAGGTGAAGGTGTTTTTGGATAAATCTGGACTTAGTCAGCCCCGACTTTACGAGTCCCGAAATACCTGTTGGCGAGATAGATCAAGATCCCGACACCGCTGACAATCAAAACGGGAATCGCCTGCTCTTCGAATTTTACCTGTAACAGCAACCAGACGATCAGAGCGAGTGAAACGAACGCCGCAAGTACGCCAAAAGGTGCCTTGAACTCGGCCGCGGGTGCGTCTTTCCGTCTGCGAAATACTGGCAAAGCAATACATGTTGTCGCGTAAACGAGAAGCCGAGTGATTACGGCGATCGCGACCGCTTTGTAAAATGAGGTTTGGATCGTCAGTACGAGGATCACCGCAGATGTCATCAGAATCGAAATGTATGGGGTCCTGAATTTTGCATGGGTTTTGGCTAGTATTGCGGGGAGTTCCCGCTGCTCAGCCATCGCGAATGGCAACCTTGACGATGCAAGAAAACCGCCATTTAGATTACCGAGAATCGAAATCAAAGCTCCGAAAGCGATGAACGTCGCCCCGAAAGGCCCGATAAATTGGGCGGCGGCGTCGGCAAGCGGCCGCTTCGATTCGGCAAGGCCGGGCAAAGTGCCAATGGCGACGATCTGAATAAGAATAAATAGAACGGTGACTATCGCCAGAGCAGTCAAGAGAGCAAACGGGAGATTTTTCTTCGGATCTTTGGTTTCCCCCGCAGGAATTACGGCGGCCTCAAAACCTACAAAGGCGTAGATCAACGGCAGTATCGCGAGGGAAAATTTGTCATACTCCAGAGCGGGAGCGAAATTGAAATTGGCCGGTTGGACGAAAAACATTCCGATTGCCACGAAGAGCAGCAGCGGGACGAGTTTGCCGACCGTAAAAAGGTTCGTCATGATCGCCGATTCGCGGATGCCGAGTAGATTGACAAGCGTTATCAGGCCGACTACGAACGTGATGACCGCTATGCGGGGCCAGCCTTCGCCGACAGACGGAAAAAAGAAGCCAAGATAGATTAGAAGCGCGTTACAGTTTGCGGCGAAGGTCGCTACACGTACCACCCAGTAAAGCCAGCCGACCTCAAATCCGACCACCGGCCCGAACGCCTCTTTGGCATAAAGATACATCCCGCCGGTTGCGCTAAAGCGGCTAGAAACCTCGGCAAAACAGAGAACGATCAGTCCGACTATGACCGCACAGAGGATAAAGGCAAAGATACTAAAGCTTCCGATCAGGCCGGCGACTTCAGCGGGAAGGATGAAAATGCCGGTGCCGATAACGAGATTTATCGCGATCGCCGTGAGATCCCAACGGCCTAGGCCGCGAATTAGTTTGTCTTCTGCCATGTCTGTAATGAAGCCTGTACTTTTTTCGCAATTGCTTTTCGTTTATACTCTGAAAACTACTTTCCGTAAAGAATACCTGAGGTTATTCGAATGAAAATACTTATGCGAGCCGTTTTTTGTTTGCTGGTTTTGAGTTTAGTTTATTCGACCGTATTTTCCCAAAAAGCGGAAGTAAATGATGAGATCGCTTTGCCGAAAGCCTACCGGCCGTCAGTCATGAAAGCTTCAACGGAAGTTCAGGCGGTTTTGAACTCGGCGGTTGCGGAAACGATGGCGGCATTCGAGGCGAAAGGTTTTAAGCCTGAAGAAGTCGCAGCGACATTGATCGATGTTCGCGACGCGGGTAATTGGAAGACGGCGGAGATCCGCGGCAACGAGCGGATCTATCCGGCCAGCGTAGTCAAGATGTTTTTTATGGCGGCTCTCGAGCGTCAGATCGAGGACGGCAAGATAAGGGTTACGACGGAACTTGGACGCGGTTTGCGTGACATGATCGTCGATTCGTCGAATGAGGCGACACAATACGTTCTCGACGTGATCACGGGGACGAGCAGCGGTGCAGAAATGCCGGAAAAGGAATTTCAGATATGGCAGGGCAGGCGAAACCGTGTGAACCGATATTTCTCAGCGATGGGCTATACGAATATCAACGTTAATCAAAAAACTTTTTGCGAGGACGCCTACGGGATCGAGCAACAGTCGCGCAAGTATAAAGGTGAGAACAGGAATATGCTGACGACCGATGCGAGCGCGCGTTTGATGGCGGAGATCGTCTCGGGACGGGTGGCTGGACCGGATGCGACAAATAAGATGCTCTCTCTGATGAAGCGTGATCCGTTTGCAAAGGCGGTGGGAGACCAAACGCAGGCGAACGAATTTATCGGCAAGGCACTGATCGATAAAAAGATGACAGACGCTCGCATCTGGTCAAAAGCCGGTTGGACCAGCAAGTCGCGGCATGACGCGGCTTACGTTGAGACGGTGGACGGTGGAAAGTTTGTTCTGGTTATCTTCACGGAGAACCACGCAAACGAGATGAATTTTATCCCGATGGTCGCGGGAAAGGTGATCGATCGATTAAAGAAATAGCACGCGGGAAATGAATTGATAAATCCCGAGAACAGAAAACGGTTTTCACGATCTTAAATTTATGAAACAACTCAGCAAATACTCTATCGTTCTGATCGCATTCATCGCGATCGCTTCCGGTTTCGCGGCGGGTCAGGGAAGCTACAAGCAACCGTCGAAGGACATCATGGATGTTCTGAATGCTCCGGCGATCCCGACCTCGTCCGTTTCACCTTCGCGGGATAAGATCGCTATGTTCGAGCTGCTCCGGTATCCGCCCATCGCGGAACTCGCCCAGCCAATGCTGCGTATCGCGGGGCTGCGAATAAACCCGAATACGAATGGCCAGCATCGTCAGCCCTACTTTTTGAGCGTTCGTCTCAAGAATGTTTCAGACGGAGCCGAGACAGCAGTTTCATTTCCAAAAGGAGCTCAGATCATCTCGCCCCAGTGGTCACCGGATGGTAAGCATATCGCCCTTGGAATGATCACTCCAAAAGGTATTGAGCTTTGGATAGTCGACACGTCTAACGGAAAGGCTTCGCGGTACGGCAACGTTTATATCAATACGGCCTTCGGAGGCTTTAGCTGGGAAGGTAAGGAGACGATCACGGCCACCGTGGTTCCGGCTGGACGCGGTGCGGCTCCGGCTTATCAGAATTTAGTTCCGACCGAACCGAATATACAGGAAACATCTGGACGAAAAGGTGCGGTTGCGACCTTCCAGGACCTACTGAAGAGCCCGAACGACGAAAAGCTGTTCGAGTATTACGCCACTTCGCAGATCGCGATGCTTGATCTCAAGGGCACGGTGGTCAACGTCGGCAAGCCGGGAATCTACGACAGTGCCGAATTCTCGCCGAATGGCCGTTATGTGATCGTTTCTCGTATTGAGCGACCGTTTTCCTACCAGTTTCCATTCAGTCGTTTTCCGAAAAAAGTCGAGATCTGGGATATGGCCGCCAGGGTCGTAGCTCCGATTGTCACTTTACCGTTGCAGAATAACTTGCCGGTACAGGGCGTTCCGGTCGGCCCACGAAGCATTTCCTGGATACCGACAGAGCCCGCGACAGTTATGTGGGCGGAAGCACTTGACGGCGGCGACCCTAAGGCCAAAGCGGATTTTCGCGATAAATTGATGCGTTTCGCGATGCCGTTCGACGGTAAACCGAGCGAAGTGCTCAAGATGGAACAGAGATATCAGGGCCGCCAATTCGGCGAGCGTGACGGGCTGATGCTTTTTTACGATTACGACCGCGACACACAGCGTCGCAGAATTTTCGCGACCGACTATCGGGACGCCTCGAACGTAAAACTTGTTTCCGACAATAACGTCAATGATCGTTACAACGACATCGGCCAGCCGGTGACGAAAACTTTGCCGGACGGTGGCATCGTCATGCGGCAGGACGGCGAGGACATTTTCTTGACGGGCACCGGAGCTTCGCCGGATGGCGACCGGCCCTTTTTGCGGCGAATGAATTTGAAAACGCTCAAGACAGACGA
>JBBRUA010000122.1:0-8750 GCA_038248245.1 Pyrinomonadales bacterium
ATCGAAAAACCTTTGCCTGAAATATTAAAGTTCAGCGTAGATAAAGGTGTCCTCACCGTTATCGCCAAAGACGTGCTATTCGCCGTTATTCAATGGTCGATGTGGCAAAGGTTACGATCGAATAGCTATTACGCATAACTGTGCAATCCCTTTAGAAGGTAGCTGACCCCAAGATAGGTAAAGATCACAAATAGAAATCCGATGATCGCAAAATACGCGGAGCTTCGTCCACGCCAGCCGCGAGAAATACGTGTGTGGAGAAACGCTGCGTAGGTAAGCCAAGCGACCAGTGCACCAGTTTCCTTTGAATCAAAACCCCATGGCCTGCCCCAGGACTCGTTCGCCCAGATCGCACCAGTGATCAAAAGCATTGCAAGCCCGGCGAAGGCAAGGCACGCCGTTTTGTACATCAGGTTGTCTAAAGACTCGAGACTTGGAAGGCGTTCCCGCAGTTTCTCCGTCCTAAATCCAAATATCAGCACAAAGAGCGTACCGACCAATCCTGTCAGCAGTGCAGCAACCTCTACGGGATTTGTATTGAGGCTCAGGAACATCGTACTGCCCGCGGATTGCACGTAATTGCGGCCCATCTGCTCATGCTGCGTAGCAGTCAGAGCGGTAAGCTCGGCCACCGACAGCTGCTGATTCTCAGCTATCGCCATTCCTGCCGTTACGTACTGGCTCGGTTCCTTGGCCAGTTGTGCCTGGAGTGTGGGGTAGACATCATTCGTTGTTTTAATTCCGTTAACCAATAAAGCGATCGAAACGATCTGAGCAATAAATGCAAGCTTTAGAAGGTAGCTTCCGGCGACGCGGGCACTTTCATTTTCTTTATAAATGTATATGACATACGCGATGACGACTCCAAGAAGTAGAATACCGGCGATCGCCAGAGCCGGGCCGACATTCGGCAGGTCAAGTCTGAACGGTGCCGAGAACGGCTTTTTGCCCGCGTCACTTGGTACGAAAAGTCCGGCACGATAGACAAGGGAAGTCACGACTGAGAACTTGCTCACAGTTGCAATTACGCTGATCGCAAACAGGCTCGACCAGATGGCCATCGCTTCGACCTTAACGCCGTCCTTTAGCAAATACATTACCGCCACTGCGAAACACACTAGAGCGACGCCGTAACTGAGTGCCGCGTCACCAACGTGGATCGGCCGCCAATATGAGTCCAAAACTGGCGGCAGGTCAATAAACTCGTTTCCGATGAATCGTGCCAGCGTCAAGATCAGCGCAGCGATAGGTAGAGTAAATGCAGCAAGGATGCGGAAATTTTTCCGTTGAGCAAATAGTATCGTTGTGATACCTGCACCAAATGCGAAGGCGAGGCTCATATCGTAAAGATTCGCGAACGGTATATAACGAAAGAGCCACGGCGATTCCATATTCCCGCTGGCGCGCATGATCGCAATCTCGTGGTCGTATGCACTCACCCACCGAACAAGCCAGCTCGATAAATTAAAGAAAACACCAAGAGCTGCACCCCAAAAACCGATCTTCTCTGCCATTCCCGACGGTGCGTAAAGATTTGTCAGTTCAAAAAGCGCAGCGAGAATATAGCAAGCGAGTGCGAGCATCATAAGAGCTCCGTCGCTAACAAATCCACTGCCGATCTGGATCCGCAAACCCAGCATGACAAACGCGCCGACGATCACTAGTATTGTCGGTGCGTAGGTACGAAGCCTGCCGCGAGACTCTAATCTGTCAAGTTCTTCCATAATAACCCTTAAATGTCAGCCGGCTTTACGGCGTTGACTATCTTCTTAAACTGATCCTCGAACCCGAAGGGGTTGCGATTTGTGTCTCCAGCGATCACCGCTTCGAACGTGCCGTCAGATCTTGTTTCAATTCGTGCCCACAACCGTTTGTGAGAAAAGAAGAAAACGAAACACAGTGCCAAAACAAGACCGAATCCGCCAAAATACCAGGCGATGAATGCGGCGTTGAACGGATCGTATTTGATCGAAAGAATATGCGCGTACGGTGATTTCTCAAATTCTGCAAGACGCCATTTGTAGCCGGCCTTCGGAGCTCCAACCGGCATATTATCTGCCAGTTTCGCGGCAAACGCGAACACGCGGGTCTGTTCACCGCCCGGCGGTGTCACATTGAGTACAGCAACCGGGTTATTATATTCTCCCGTTTTGGTATCCGGTTTGCCATCCGGGCCGAAAGTGAAATCTGGCTGAAACGAGTCGTATCTGATCATCGTTCCGTCGGCAAGTGACGCTGAGCCGTTACGCTCAAGATCGACCGTTATTGGAGATCCGCCGTCCTGAGGCGTTAGTTCCAGAACCATCGTCCGAGCAGACCCGACGGGAATTGTCTGTGCCTGAAAGAATCGGTATCCGCGATAACTGAGCGGCGAATTTAGACTAACGTCGACGACCTGTTTTCCATATTCCGGATCATCGATCCTCATTTGGGTACGCCAATCAAGCGTATTTGTGACCTCAATATTTCCGGTCACGTCGATCAAACGTTGCTGAATGTCCGTGCATTCCAAGGTGAAGGGAAGCTGGACGTTAAACTTTTCTTTCTTATCCAGATTGAATTGAATAAGTTGTATCTGATCGGTCAACTCTCCCGGAATCATCCGCACATCTGCGTCGAATCCGGTCTGAAGGGCCACAAAATGACCGAGAAAGAGAGTTAGCAATGCTACGTGAACAATGTAGGCTCCAAGCCGATTTATTTTTCCTTTTTCGCCGAATATTACGATCGCCTTCCGAGTGTTAACAACTGAGAAATCTTTGCGCCCATTTGCGTCCACACCGTATTCAGTCGTTGTCGATTCTGAGACTGACGGCTTAAATCCTGAGCCTTCAAAAATCTTACTCACGCTATTTACCGCTTCTTCTTCATTCACCGCTGTTACCGTGACCGCGGCGTTTTCCTTTTGTTTCATCAAAAATCCGCGAGTTGGCGTGCGAATTGGATCAACAATGAAAGCCCATGCGGAAGGGAAGCGATCGATCGACGCGAGAACGATATTTAGCGACAGGAAAAGCAGCAGGAACTTAAAATACCAAGAATAATAAACGTCAAAGAACCCAAGCCAACCGTAAACCGCCTTCTCGGCAGGCATGAGTGATACGAAATAAGCGTCAAATCCCTGCACATTCTGCTGTATTATCAGCATTCCTATCATTGAGAAAGCGACGAGAACACACAAAACAACAACTCCGAGCCGGACCGAACTCAGAAAATCAAGAAAACGATTCAATATCGGAGCCGTTTTCGGTTTGAAGGCTTCTTTTGCGCGTAATGTTTCAGGTAGTGCAGACATCGTCTTTATAAAGAGAATAGCGAAGCGGACACATTATGTCATCCACAAATAAATAAGTTCGCCTTTTGTTGATTAAAATACTCGATTATCAACAACATACTTGGAAAAACTATTTATAGACGTTATTCTAACGGTTAAAGTTTCGCTGAGTAATAATAATGGAATCAGTTAGTGCGGACATAGAGGACGACAGGGCATTTAGCTTTCGTGAGAAATTGTCTGCGTACGTCGAGCTGACGAAGCCGCGAATAGCGATTTTGCTGGTACTAACGTCGGCAGCCGGATTCTATCTCGGAACGGTTGGAACTTTCGACATACTCCTTTTTGTTCACGCGATGGTCGGCATTACGATCCTTGCATTGGGAGTGGCAACTCTTAACCAATGGTTCGAACGGGATATCGATCCATTGATGGAGCGAACCGAGAAACGGCCTCTTCCGTCGAAGAAGGTCTCAGCCAATGAGGCCCTAATCTTCGGAATTCTACAGTGTACTATTGCCGAAGTGTACCTTTTAACGCTCGTTAATCCACTTACCGCGATTCTCGGTTTGGTTGTCATCATTGGCTATGTGCTTGTATACACGCCGCTAAAAACCAGAACATCCGCCTCAACTGCGATCGGTGCGATCCCAGGTGCTTTACCGCCTCTGATGGGATGGACCGCTGCGGCCAACGACATCACGATGGGAGCGTGGGCATTGTTTGCTATGCAGTTTTTGTGGCAATTCCCGCATTTCTTTGCCATCGCCTGGATGTACCGCGAACAATACAAGAAGGCCGGCATCCTCATGCTTCCGGTTGTCGAGCCGGACGGAAAATTGACATTCAGGCAGATCGTTCTTTTTACGATAATGCTGGTGCCGGTAAGTCTTGCTCCATTTTTTCTCGGATTTGCCGGTAAAATCTTTTTGATCGGAGCGTGCTTATTGGGAATCTGGTTTCTTTACGCTAGTATCCGGTCGGCTCTAGATCGTTCTAATAAGCGGGCTCGGACTCTATTACTTGTGTCGGTCATATACTTACCTCTCCTATTTATCCTGATGGTCGCCGATAAAATCTAATATTATGGAGATCGGAACTGCTGAGACGCTTGACGACGTTAAAGAGCGGGAAAATCCACGCTCGAGTTTTTCCGGTGGCTCTGGATCTGGCGGTGCCGGCCGTAACAAAGGTGGCGGTGATGGACCTGGAGGTGACGATGGGTCAGATGATTCGGTGGAACGATTTTCCCCGGAAAAATCTCGTATCCTGACGACGTTTCTTCTTATCGTCGTCTTGATGACTTTCGCTGGCCTTATTGCTGCTTATGTCGTTATTGAGACCAACAAAGTGCAGGAGTGGCAACCGTTTGATTTGCCTGTAACGCTTTGGGTGAGCACACTCCTGTTGTTGCTCAGCAGTATCGCTTACTTTATTTCAGAAAGGGCGACGACCGTGAATGATCATCCCAAGGCGAAGACCTGGCTGATAATAACCACATCGATTGGCGGAGTATTTCTCGCATCGCAGATACTGTCTTGGCTTGAATTGACCCAACGTGGTTTGTTTATGCAGGGAAATCCATATGTCGGATTTTTCTACATACTTACTGCGGTTCACGCCGTCCACGTGATCGGCGGAATCGTCGCCCTGTCCACTATTCTGCTGAAATCGTGGTTCCCCGCACGAAATGCGAATGAGTTGGCAAAGCGAATATCATTCGCCCAGGTAGTCGGTTGGTACTGGCATTTTATGGGCGTTCTCTGGATCGTGCTTTTTCTTTTACTGGGTTTTTGGAAATAAAATGCAAGACCTTCTCCGTATTTTCCCCCATCTGAACGCGATCCTTAACGCGACGAGCGCAATATTGTTGCTTTTCGGATTTTATTTCATTATGCGAAAGCAGGTCTACCGACACCGGGTTTGCATGGTGACCGCATGCAGCGTTTCAGCTTTATTTCTAGCTTCGTATTTGACGCACCATGCGATCCGATCTTACTATTTCGGGCTTGCTCCGACGAAATTTACTGGAGAAGGGCTCGCCCGTCCCGTCTATTTCACGATTCTAACTTCACACACCATACTTGCCACCTTAGTAACCCCGTTCATTTTGGTCACTCTTTGGCGGGCCTTAAAAGGGCAGTTCGACCGACATAAACGGCTCGCACGTTTCGTATATCCGGTGTGGCTTTACGTTTCCGTGACCGGTGTTGTGGTCTATGTAATGCTTTATCAGCTTTATCCCGTGAAATAATTAAATTCGCGAAGTTTTTCTTGAAACGTTGTCGTTAAAGTGTTATCTTTAGATTGTTGAAAAGTTGATCGCCGAAGGCGTCTCAGATGAGAGGCCACGGGGGAACCAAAGTTTAGCGGATTTTCGCGAAACAGGGGCGAAGCATCATGAGATGCAGGGATACTCTTTCGTTCCTAGCCCGTCAGCTAACCTCGTAGGTGTGGTAAAGGAGTTACAGCAGGGATTAAGCCTTAATTGGCGCGATTTTAGATGTGCTTCCCGCATTTCAACAAATTGAAGCAGACATCCGGTCTTCTCAAAGAGAAAAAGTTCCGCCCGAAACGGCGGAACTTTTTTTGATTTAAACCCAGCGAATTAAAAAAAATGGCTTCGCATTTACGGAGCCATTTTATTTCCAAAAATGGACTTTAGGTTCCTGATTCCCAGCTACCCATGTATTCAAGCATTTCCGGCGTTAGCTCGTCAATCGCGATTCCCATGGCACGAAGCTTAAGGGAAGCGATCTCCTGATCAACTTCTGCTGGGAGAACGTGAACTCCAGCAGCGAGCTTGCCGTGCTGTTTTACAAGATACTCAGCGGAAAGAGCCTGATTAGCGAATGACATGTCCATCACCGACGCCGGGTGGCCTTCCGCAGCGGCAAGGTTAATGAGGCGGCCTTCGCCAAGCACAATAACGCTCTTACCGCCGGCGACACCAATATACTCTTCAACGAACGGACGACGCTTAACTGCCTCCGCCGACATTTCGCGAAGAGCATCGAGATTGAGTTCGAGGTCGAAGTGGCCGCTGTTACAAACGATCGCTCCGTCCTTCATATTCTCGAAATGCTCTTTGTCGATAACGTGACGGTTGCCGGTAACGGTGACAAAGAAATCACCAACCTTACAAGCATCTTTCATCGGAAGAACGCGGAAGCCGTCCATAACCGCTTCGATCGCTTTGATCGGATCGATCTCACAAACGACAACGTTTGAACCAAGGCCACGGGCACGCATCGCAACGCCTTTACCGCACCAGCCGTAACCGACAACTACCATTACCTTACCAGCCAGCAGGATGTTCGTCGCACGTATGATGCCGTCGAGCGTCGACTGCCCCGTACCGTAACGGTTATCGAAGAAATGCTTCGTCTGAGCGTCATTTACAGCAATAGAAGGGAAGGTGAGCACGCCGGCCTTTACCATCGCATTTAGACGAACGATACCGGTGGTCGTTTCTTCTGTTGTTCCGATCAGGCTAGCAATGAGCTCAGGCTTTTCCTTGATCATCGTCGCGACCACATCCGAACCATCGTCGATAATAAGGTTTGGATTCGTATCGAGAGCAGCTTTTACGTGACGTACATAGGTCTCTGTTGACTCACCTTTATGAGCCATGACGGGAATTCCCCAATCAGCCACGAGGGAAGCGGCTACATCGTCCTGAGTTGAAAGCGGGTTCGACGCGATCAGCAACGATTCTGCCCCACCAGCCTGCAATGTGCGCGCCAGGTTAGCGGTCTCGGTTGTAATATGTGCACATGCGATCAATTTCACGCCTGCAAGTGGCTTTTCAGCCTCGAATCGCTCGCGTATGAGTCGGAGAACGGGCATTTCGCGATCCGCCCACTCGATGCGTTGTTTGCCCTGCGGTGCAAGGTTGATGTCTTTGATGTCGTATTCCATTGATGTTCCAGCGTTAGCCATTTGTTCCAATACCTCTTTCTGCAGCCGTTCTCAGAGCTTCGGCTTTGTCTGTTACTTCCCAAGAAAATTCGTTATTCTTGCGTCCAAAATGACCGAAACGAGCCGTCGCCTTGTAGATCGGTCGTCGCAGATCCAGCGTTTCTATAATGCCCTTCGGATTGAGAATAAAATTCTCGCGTACGATTGATGACAATTTATCGTCGTCGATCGTTCCGGTTCCGTGAGTATCCACAAGAACGGAAACAGGCTCGGCAACGCCAATAGCGTAAGCCAACTGTACCGTGCACTTGTCGGCAAGTCCGGCGGCGACAATATTTTTCGCGATGTATCGAGCCATGTACGCGGCAGAACGGTCAACCTTGGTTGGATCTTTACCCGAGAACGCTCCACCGCCGTGAGGGGCATAGCCGCCGTAGGTGTCGACGATGATCTTTCGTCCGGTCACGCCGGCATCGCCCATCGGTCCGCCAACTACGAATTTCCCGGTCGGGTTAATGTGATATTTGGTATTTTCGTCCAGCAACTCAGCCGGAATAACCGGTTTGATAACCTTCTCGAGAATATCGTTGCGAATCTGTTCGATCGGAAGATCCGATGTTTGCGATGATATAACAACAGCTTCGACACGGAACGGACGACCGTCGCGGTACTCGATCGAAACCTGCGATTTTCCATCCGGACGCAAGTAGGGAATTGTGCCGTCACGACGAACTTCACTCAGTTTACGCGTCAGATTATGAGCCATCTGAATCGGCATTGGCATCAGTTCGGGCGTTTCGTTACAAGCGTAGCCAAACATCAGCCCCTGATCTCCGGCACCACCGGTATCAACACCCTGGGCAATGTCGGGCGATTGTGTACCTATAGCATCAATGACGCTACAAGTATTCGAATCGTAACCATACTCAGCGTTGTCATACCCGATCTCTTCGATTGTCTCGCGAATGATCTGCTTATAGTTGACCTGTGCCGATGTCGTGATCTCTCCCGCGACGACGGCGAGGCCCGTTGTGACAAGCGTTTCACAGGCGACACGTGCATGCGGATCCTGCGTCAGGATCGCGTCCAAAATTGCATCCGATATATGATCGGCGATCTTATCCGGATGGCCCTCAGTGACCGACTCCGATGTGAATAAAAAATTTCCGTTACTCAAATTTTTAGGTAACTCCTTATATTGGCTTCTATATACTGAATTCTACGTTAGTTAACAAAACGATAATTGTAGCCGTTCGGCCTCGTCCTGTCAAAAACGCAAGAGCTGGTGGTACGTATGTAACGCAACGACACTGGGCATGGTGAAGCTGCGAGCTAATTCTCGTTCGGAGCATTTGAAAAGAAGCGGGAACTTATAGTTGAACTTACTGGTTCTTGGCCGACTATTCTCTGCGTCTGATAATAGAGATTATGTATTTGTAGGCCTAAGAATCAACTAGCCGATTAGTTCCGGCCAATCGTCGGTCGGCGTTGCCGCATCTTCGATAGGAGCGTCGGTCGGTGTTGTGGACGCCGAGAGATCAATTACTTTTTGTTC
>JBBRUA010000123.1:0-8670 GCA_038248245.1 Pyrinomonadales bacterium
ATCGAAATCCGCACCCTCACGTCTCGCCTCGAAAACGATGCCCATCCCGCCGCGGCCGATCTCGGAACGCAGACGGTAATTGCCGATCTCGGTGCCGACAAAGCTTTCGGCCTCATCGCTCTGCCAAACCTGCGACAAGTCAGCGACCGGTTTCTCGAAATTATTCTCTCGTTCGGCATCGATGAGCCGCCAAACCTCACCGGCAAGCTTTACGTTTCCGCCGCTTTGCTCGCGGAGGAATGCGTCGATGTCCGCCGCCGGTAGATCGACGGCCTCGTTAAAGACAAGTTTAATTTTTTGCCATTCTTCGGGCAGCATAAATGTTTTCGGCAAAGGCCTTGAATGATTCGCAGGGAACGGCGGAGAATCAGGTCAGTTTAGTTGTTAGCCATGCACGCGCCATTCGCCACTCGCGTTTGATGGTCGAGTCAGAAACGCCCATGACCTCGGCCGCCTCTTCATTCGTCAGCCCGCCAAAGAATTTGAGTTCGACGATCCTGGATTGCACCGGGTCGAACTCCGCAAGTTCCTTCAAAGCGTTGTCGAGAAAGATGAGATCGACCTCGTTGTCCGCCGCGATATCGACATCGTCGAGCGAGATCATAGTCTGACCGTCGCCACGCTTTTTGGCGTTGTGGCTCTCAGCGTGGTTGACCAGAATGCGGCGCATCATTTCCGATGCAATAGCGAAAAAATGTGCACGATTTTGCCAGTTGACGGAGTGCTGGTCGATCAGCCGCAGGTAAGCCTCATGAAGAAGTGCCGTCGCCTGCAAAGTATGATTCGAACGCTCGGCAGCAAGTTTGTAGGCGGCGATCCGCTTTAGCTCGTCATAGACGAGCTGCAGAAATTCGTCGAGGCTCTGACGCTTCCCGGCCTGGGCATCCTTAAATAACTGCGTAATATTTTCCGTCGGGACATCCGCCATTTTGATGTTGTGATAGCAACCTAGATTAGCTAAAAACGTGGCGCAAGACAAATATTTTTTGAATAACTGACCCAAACTTTCACGCTTCCCTGCGATCTTGGTTAAGGGCGGTTTTTTTGTGCCGTCAAATGATAAACAGAAAAAAATTTGGGAGAGAAGAAAATGAACGGAAGGAAAAAAATGAGAAAATCACTAATTTTGCTTTTAACTATCACACTTTTCACGAATTCGGCTTTCGCAGCCGATGGCGATTTAGATACGAGTTTTGACGGCGACGGCAAAGTTTCAACCGATGTCGGTGCAAATTACGACTCTGCGATTAATGCCGTTGAACAGACTGACGGCAAAATCGTAACGGTCGGCACGACGCGCAACACCGACAGCAGTGCCGATCCAGACAATCTGCTGGTCGTCAGGTATAACACAAACGGTTCACTCGATACATCCTTCGGCACAGACGGTAAGGTCATTGTTATCAACACGACCAGCGTAATCACCAATTTCGGATTAGCGTCAGGACTTGCGTTGCAATCAGACGGGAAAATACTCGTAACAACGGCAAACGGTCGAAGAGGAACCCTTTTCCGTTTTAACGCGGATGGTTCACGCGACACGGCGTTCGGTGATAACGGTTTGCTGAGTTTGCCAAACAGCGGCAGCGAATTTTTGACATTTCTCAGCGATGTCGCGGTTTTGCCGAGCGGCAAAATTCTGGTTGCGGGCGCAGCGAATAATAACACACTTAATCAAGCTTTCGGGTTAGCACGACTCAATCAAGACGGTTTATTCGATACGGCTTTCGGCACGGGCGGCATTGTCCGAACATCTTTTACGGTCGGAACGACTGCGGCAGCGGCGACGGAAATTTCGCTCGCGTCAAACGGCAAAATCCTACTAGGCGGCAGCATCAACCCGCAGACGACCCCGGCACAGGTCGGCATCGCCGTTTATAATGCTGACGGCTCGCCCGACACGACATTCAATACAAGCGGCAAACTGCTGGTGGCGACGGCGAACGCCAACCTTTTCAGTTCGATAGCGTGGCAAGCCGACGGTAAAATAGTTACTGTTGGCAGAAAACCCCATGGCGATTCGGGTCAGGCTCCCTATTTTCAGCGTATCACGTCGGGCGGCATGATTGACACTGCTTTCGGAACAAACGGAGAAGTTTTCCCTATGCTGACTAATCTTCCGCTGATAAATTTAAACGATGTAGCTATTCAACCGGACGGAAAAATTCTCGGTTTCGGAAACGGATTCGTTTCGTTTCAAGGAGGTCTGACATCGTGGCTAACAGTCGTCCGTCTGTCGCCAAACGGGGCTTTTGATTCAACTTTCGGTTCGAGCGGCATCGTTGCCACGCCTTTTAATACCAGTTTTAGCAGTAATCAATCGCAGGCGTTGACCGGATTTTTACAGTCCGACGGCAAAATCGTCGCCGCCGGATTTGAACTTGTTTTTAATTCCACGACTTTTGTAAGCAATGTAAATATTGCTATCGCTCGTTACTCAAATACAGCGGTTAATCCGGCACTTCGCTACGCCGATTTTGATGGTGACGGCAAGGCGGATATCTCGCTTTATCGTTCGGGAACGTGGTTTATGAATCCGTCCGGTAACCCCAATCTGGCACCGACCGCGTCATACCAAGTTCAATTCGGTATCGCCGGCGATGTTCCGATGCCGGTCGACTTTGATGGCGATGGTCGATCCGATGTTGCGGTATGGCGAGGCTCGACTGGAGTTTTCTATATTTTGAACAGTGCGACAAATACTATTCGCTCTGAGCAATTCGGTTTGAGCGGCGATAACCCAACGGTATCGGGCGACTGGGATGGAGATGGAAAGGCCGATGTCGCGACCTATCGAGGCGGAGTCCAAAGCTTCTTTTACTATCGAGGTTCGCTCAATAATCCGAGCGGAAATGTTACTTATCTTCCGTGGGGAACGTCCGGCGACACGCCGATCTTTGGTGATTTTGACGGCGACCGAAAGCTGGACACGACCGTTTACCGGCCATCGGAGAATAGATTCTACGTTCGCAACAGTTCGAATGGTACGGTGAAGCTGCAGCAATGGGGAACGGCGGCGACCGACGCGATCTTTGCAGGCGACTTTGACGGTGATGGAAAGTCCGATTTTGCCGTTCAGAGATTTTCGGGAGCAGAGGCGGGAACGTGGTTCGTTCAGCAAAGCAGCGGTTCGCCGTCGTTCAGAGCGTTCAAATGGGGACTCGGATCAGACGTTCCGGTACCGGCGGATTATGACGGCGACGGAAAAATGGATTTCGCGGTCTATCGCCGGTCGAACGGAACTTGGTACATCTACCGGAGCGAAACCGGCACTGTCCAATATTCGCAGTTCGGCCTGATCAACGATTTCCCGGTGCCGCTGACCTACGTTCGGTGAGGTTCGCCGTGAAAACGCATCTCTTTAGCGCGATCGACGAGACCGTGTTTGGCGGCGAGTTTAAAATAAAGTTCAAGGCCGCCCTTCATGGAATCGTCGATCGTGTACGAGATATTTTGCGATAGATAGGTTCGCATTTCTTCGATCCCGAGGCGGATCTCGCCGTTGTAGTTGGCGATGATCGAGTCGATATGGGCAAGGCCTTCGTCGCGGGCGGCGGCGAAATCGATTGTCACACTCGGCCGCCTCGTCATCCACATCGCGAAAACAAAGCCAAAACCGGTGTGCGTTCGCCAAAGTTCAGCGAGATCAAAATAGCGAAGCCCGGAGCTCGGAGTTTCAATCCTCGGGTCAGCTGATATCCGCAATGCTGGATCGCCGATCAGTAAAGCCGCATCTGATTCAAACAACATCGCGTCGATATCGGGCCGTGCGTCGCGCCATTCCGGTTCGAAACCGAGGAATTCGCGAAAGATGATCTTGGTCAACGCGACCGAGGTTCGCGAGGAAGTATCAAGCGACACGCTGCGGACATCGGCGAGGTCAACGCCTTTCGTGACAAGACATACGCTGCGAACCCGTTCCCGGGCACCGACACACACGTCGGGGATCAATTCCACATTGTCGATCATCTGATAAGTGATGACCGGCACGAGTGCGGCATCCACGCGGTCCTGCATGAGCAACTCGGCCGAGCGTGACGGTGCGGTGTCGAGAATGATCTCGACCTTGCCCTTGTTTTGCCCATAGAGAAAAGACCAGACCAGCGGTGCGGTGTTTGAATAGCTCGAGGCTGAGATCCTAGGTGAGTTCATAGAGCTAAGCAAAATGGGCAGACTATGCCAGCACGTCCTGATACTCCGGAGTCTTATCGATAACGTGTTTTGCGTATGAACAGGTCGGTACGATCTTGAGTTTTTCTTCGCGCGCAAAGACAACTGCGGCCTTCACCAGATCGCGGCCGACGCCTTTTCCGGCTAACGAATCATCTACCTCCGTGTGATGGATGTTGATCTCATTCACGGCGGAATGAAAATACTGCAGCTCAGCGATATGATTTCCGTCCTGGTCAATAACGAACTCGCCCTTCTTTCCGTTTATGTTGTGTTCGATCTTCATGGGTACTAGCGTAATTACTCCACCCATCGATAAGCAAATCTTGTTTGCGATTCGCTTTTACTCTATGCTCTAAATATATGAAGACTAGACGTTTGTTTGTTCTACTTTTGACGTTCGCGTTGTTCGCGTTGCCGGCTTTCGGACAGACAACGGTTGTTGTGATCGATCCGACCAAACCCGTCGCACAAGGAACGATCGGGAAGATGGAGGACGATACTTTTTTCTCGGCGATCCCAGCGGCCAAGCGGCAGATCGGTTCCGAGATGTGTACCGGAGAGGTTGAGCGGTCGGGCGTAATTCGCGGAGCTTTCTCGAAAGCGGGCGCCAAACAAACGATTGTTTTTTATCAAGTCTGCCAGACCGGCAACGGACTCGGCTGGGTCGGGCTCGTGTTGATCGAGAATGGCAAGGTCATCGGCAATTACGTTTCGGAGTCCGGTTGGTCGCTGGCGATGGCAAAGATCTCGGACGTTAACAAGAACGGCCTCGACGAATTCACATTGTCTTTCAGCGGCGGTATGCATCAGGGCGAAGGCGGTGTCGGCGTTGATTTGATGGAATTCTCAGACAACATGCCAAAAAGTTTGGGTTGGGTCAAGGCCGAGGAGTTTAAGGATACGCAGGCGGCAAGTGTTTGGAAGGTAACCGCAAAAGCGGGCAAGGTTCCGGCATTTTATAAACAAAAATTTACCTCGACCAAGAACGACACGTGGAAAAAGGTTGGCGTAAATACTGCATTTAAGTTAACTAAGACGACAAATTCGTTTGCGGCGGTGAAATGAAGATTTACGATATAACGGTCACGATAAGTGAGGGAACGCCAATTTACAAAGGCGATCCGGGCGTTGAAATTAATTCGTTCAAGGCGATCGCTACGGGGTCGTCGGCGAATGTGTCGCATATCTCATTCGGGGTTCACACGGCGACTCACGTTGACGCGCCTAACCATTTTATTGACAAGGCAAAACGAGTTCACGAGCTCGATCCTAACAAACTTATCGGCCCGTGCCGCGTGATCGAGATTCCCGCAGATGTAATGGAAATCGAACCGGAACACGTGGGTGATATCGCGTATGTCAGTCGCGTATTGTTCAAAACGCGAAACTCGGACTTCTGGTCGACTCCAGAGTTGGGCTTTCGAACGGATTTCACCTATCTAACTCCCGCGACAGCGAAATTACTAGTAGAGAATAACATCGTGCTTGTGGGTATCGACTACCTTTCGATCGAGAAGAGCGGCGGGACGGGCAAACCGGTGCACATCGCTTTGCTCGAGAAAGAGATCGTCATACTCGAAGGAGTCGATCTTCGCGAGATCGCACCCGGCGATTACGAATTGATCTGTGCTCCCCTAAAATACGACGGTTCCACCGGCGACGGTGCACCGGCGAGAACCTTCCTACGGGAAATTTAACTTGAATATTGTCAACGACAAACTCTACCGCGAACGCGTCTATGCGATCGTTCGCCAGATCCCGTGCGGAATGGTGATGACGTACGGCCAGATCGCGATAATTCTCGGCGAAGGCTATACGCCTCGCACAGTCGGATTCGTCATGCACGGAGCCGGCGAAGATGTGCCGTGGCAGAGAGTGATCAATTCGCAGGGAAAATGCTCGACCGGCCGATTAACGATCCCGATGAATCTCCAACAAGAACTACTCGAGGCCGACGGCGTGGTTTTTAGCGATAAAGGAAAATGCGATCTGGGTAAGTTTCAGTGGTGGCCGGACGGTTTCGCACCTAACGAAGACGATCAGACTGATCTATTCACCGGTTTGTGAACCAATTTTAACCACATAGAAAGATAGAGACAAAGGTAGACATTGTTCACTGGATATAGGAGATAAAGCTATGTGTCGTATGTTCGTATGCGGTGAAATTCCCCGCGCACAGTAGTTACCTACCCCATTTTAGTTTATCTCGCAGAACATCAAAATAATTCCGATTCGCGGGCTGGACTAGGTTGAATGTGGTTTGGCTTTTTCGGATGACGACGTTGTCGCCGGCGTGCATTGGGTAGCCGGTTTGGCCGTCGAGGGTAAGGACGACGCCTTCGTTTTGGTTTTCGAGGGTCAGGTCGATGGTGGCGCTGTCGGGGACGACTATGGGTCGGTTGGTGAGTGTGAACGGGCAGATCGGGGTGAGGACAATGGCGTTCATCGACGGGTAAACGATCGGGCCGCCGGCTGAAAGATTGTAAGCGGTCGAGCCCGTGGGTGTGGAGACGATCAGGCCGTCGGCACGGAATTTATTGACGAACAGGTCGTTGAGCTTAACGTCGATGTCGATGATGCGGGCCAACGCGGCTTTATTTATGACGACATCGTTGAGCACGCGTCCGGTTGCGAGCTTTTCGTCTCCGTGCCAATGCTCCGCGTCGAGCATCACACGGCGATCGATCTCGTACTCACCGGCCATGATCGATTCGAGGGCCGGGAACATCTCTTCGATCCGAAAATCGGTTAGGTATCCGAGACTGCCGTAATTGATGCCAAGGACGAGCACATCTGCATCACCGACCATTCGAGCGGCCGAGATCATCGTCCCGTCACCACCAAGCACGACGATCAGATCGTTGTCGGAAACAAGGGTGGTTTCTCGCCGCGAATCGCTCGCCGAGTGCGGTTCGCCCGACTGCTCGATGCCGTTGGTTTTCAGCCAGGCGGAAAGCTCATCGGCCGTCGCCATCGCCTCGGCATGGTTTGGCTTTACGACTATCGCGACCGATTTGATCTCACGTTTAATCATTCTTAATTGACCTTCTCGTTTATAATCCGTGAAATGTAGCGAAACTTCAACCAATTTCGGCACGTAACTAACTTAGGAACGGGCGCGCTCAGGTTTTATCTTGGATAAAACCACCGATTTTGTTAAGATTAGAGTTTGTCCATTTAGTCAATTATATTCGAATCCCGATGTTTGTAGGTATTAATCGATGCTAAAGTTTTTCACTCGTCTTGAAAGGACGCGTAATGTTTTACTCATTATTATCGCCGTCCTGATGGTGGCGAGTCTCATTTTGTTTTATGCCCCGACGCCAAACGCGGTTGGTGCGAATCTGGCTCGCAGCGAAGAAACCGTGGCTAGCGTTTCGGGTGAAAAGATCACCGTCGGCGAACTTGTTCGCCAAAAGGAAAGCTACAGCCGCTTTTCACAGGGCCGCAGCTTCCCGGCGAAGATGATGCTCGACGGATTGATCGGCAGCCGCATTTCGCGTGTCGAGGCAGACCGTCTCGGGCTGACCGCCAGCGATGCTGAGGTCGCCGCCGAGATCCGCAGCCAGAATAAATCCGCTGACGGAAAGCCGTTCGATCAGAAGATCTACGAACAGAACGTGATGGAACAGTTCGGCAGCATTGCCGCCTACGAGCAGAACGTTCGTGACGACATCAGCGGACAGAAACTAAATGCGTTCCTGACATCGGGCGTGACCGTTTCGGAAGATGAAGTTCTCAGTGATTTTCAACGAAAGAATACGAAATTCGACCTTTCCTACGTTTCGATCAACACCGCCGATCTGGCAAAAACGATCGTTCCGACGGACGCCGAATTGAAGGAGTATTTCGACAAAAACAAGCAGAGTTACTACATCAACACTCCGCAGAAGAAGATCAAGTACATATTCGTCAACACGGCGAAGATCGGCGAAAAACTTCAGTTAACCGATGCCGATCTGAGAGCGGAGTACGACAAACTGCCGGCTGACAAGCGCATTGCGGGCGTCCTCGGACAAGAGATCGTTCTGCGTGTCGCAAAACCTGAATTCGATTCACAGGTACAGAATAAAGCGGGGGAACTCGTCGAACAGTTGAAGGCAAAAGGCGACGTGACCGAACAGGCATTTGCCGATATGGCCAAAGGTCAGTCGGAGAATCCCGCTTCGGCACCGTCGGGCGGTAAGCTTCGCGGCCCGGTTCGAGAAGATCTCAACAAACCCGACGATCCATACCAACGCCTGATCAAAATGAAACCCGGCGAAGTGTCGGAGCCGATCAGCTATCAGAGCCGCTACTTCATTCTCAGGCGAGGCGAGGACGTTCCGAAATCATTCGAGGACGCGAAGAAAGAGCTCGACGTCAGCCTTCGAAATCGCAAGGCATATTCAGTGGCGGCCGAACTCGCGCAGAAGATCGCCGATTCGCTGAAACAAACGAAAGATCCGCAAAAGACCGCAGCGGAGTTCGCCGGTCAGGCAAATATGAGTGTTGCCG
>JBBRUA010000124.1:0-8628 GCA_038248245.1 Pyrinomonadales bacterium
CTTTCCCGCATCATCGAGCAGGTGCTCGTGCGGCAGGGACGCTACGTTATCTTCAAACTCCTCGTCCTCGATCGCCCGGGAACGCTCGCCGAGATGTTGAATCACGTCGCCGAGACCGGAGCCAACGTCGTCGAGGTCTTTCACCAGCGAGCGATCTGGCTCGCACCTCTCGGCCGCGTCGGGATTGAGGTCATCCTCGAGGTTCGCGACGAAGATCACACCCGCGAAGTCGAACAGCACCTAAAAGACTGCGGCTACCACATCGAACGCCAAGGCCAAGGTGGCTGGGACGAATAGGCGAAGTCAGTAGTCAGTAGTCAGTAGTCAGAACCGGGAGCGATAGCGACTGGGCTCCCGCACAAGCCGCCACTAGTCAGAACCGGGAGCGATAGCGACTGGCTTCAGGGCCACGCCCGAAGGTTAGCACGGGCGGGGCTCGGGGTAACTCAAAACCGCTGAGCCAACGTCGCTTCGATAAATACTAGACTTGAATGTTTCGCCCTTACTGTCGTGCGGGCTTGTGCCAAGGTTCGCTGACAATCTATTCATACGTGCCGACAATCTATACATAACTGCTGACCGCGAGTGCGTACCGGCTGACCGGATGGACTCAACTGCTGACCGGATGTACTCACCGGCTGACCGCATGTCCTTACCTCGTGACCGCGTGGGCTTACCGGCTGACCGCGTGTGCTCACCGGCTGACCGCGTGTGCTTCCGGTCGGTCGGCGGACGTGATTCGGAAAACTTTTTTTCATGCGGAAGTGCTGTAAACGTTGACGTTCACGCGTTTTTATCATTTTTTGCTAAAAAAATAGCAAAAAAGTCTGTAAGGTTTTGCCCTTTTTTCTCATTACTAAGTAGGATCGCCGATTTTTTTTATATCTTCGGAAGGAAGTTTTGGTGGTCTTCACGGTTTTTTGATCGATTAATTTTTTAGGAGGATAAGGAAATGGCACAAAATGCAGATTGGTATCCGACGAGTATGGATGCATTGCTCGCGTGGTGGGTGAATTTTTTTGACCAATTGAGGAACCACGGGTTCGCGTCAAAGTACGGCGTGAGCAGTGGCGACATTTCGAAGGTCGAGGTTATGAAGGACTGGTTTGTTTATTGGGTTCCGTTTCGGCATTCCGAGGACGTTTTTAGTCAGCAGACAACGGCTTACTTCAACACGATCGCCGGAAGCAAGCCGGACGCGGATCCGCCGAGTCAACCGATCTTTGCACCGATCGGCAGCGTACCGACCGACCCCGAGCCGGGCATTGAGTCGTATGTCCGCTCGCTCGCCCGTTCGATCAAGAACAGCACGATCTATGCCCCGGCTGACGGCGAGGCGATGGGGATCGTGACGCCGGGCGTCTCGAGCATTTCGCCGGGAGACATGCAGCCGACCTTCAAGGCGACGACCCGCGAGGCGTTTGAGGTGGGCGTGACGTTCAAGAAGCTCGGCATGAGCGCCGTTCGATTCGAGTACCGCCACAAAGGCGGCGGATGGCTGCCGGCCGGGGTGATAATAAACAGCCCCGGCTCCTTCGCCATCGCCCCGGCCGTCCCCGGCGAACCCGAACAAATAGAACTCCGCGCCATCTTCATGCAAGGCAACAACAACGTCGGCATTTGGTCAACGATTGTTGTTGTGTACATCGGGCCGTAGGTTGGAGTGCGGACACTCATGTCCGACTGAGGGCGGCTTTGCGCCCGGATGATGCTTTTCTTTTGTCGCCGGGGGAACCGGCGATGCGGACAGGAGTGTCCGCACTCCGATCGCATCCACGTCGCCCGGCAGCCTATCCGCGATACTGCTAATTAATATCCAGCGGATCGGGTTCGAATTTGTCTTCGGCGGAGTTTTCTTGGGCGGGAAAGGCTTTGGTCATGGCGAGGCCGAAGTAGTCGACCTGGGCGGCGCCGTGGCGGTGGATGATGGCGACGGCCTCCTCTTTGCGGATGTCTTTGTGGATGTGGACCATCACGACGCAGTGGCCGAGGTGCAGAGCCTTTTCGTAGCGTTCCATGATGACCCGGTCAAAGGTGATGTTGCGAAAGGCCCGCAACATCTTGGCGATCAAGCCGTGCTCGTCACCGCTGAAATCATAAGTCGCGGCCCCCGGCACGCCGCAGAACAACTCAATGTCAGCCGGATCAAACCCGTTCGCCTTCAACTCGCCCGCGGCCGCGACCCCGGCGTTCGAGTCCTCGAATATTCCCATCAACTTGAACATCGGATCCGGTGTAAATGCCTGTTCGCTGTTGATATCCACGACGGGTGAATGCGTTTCGTCTGTGTTCATAGTGGTTCCCCTCAACAAGATTTGAAGTAATTGTATCAGGGTTTCGTTCGCGGCTTAAGTTATTAGCCACTCAAGCGTGGTTTTTGTGGGGAATGACTCCTCAATCTTCCAAGATGAGACGCCAATGGAGACCGATTTCTTCAAGGTTCCTGAACTGGATAAAATTTCTTGAAGTGCCGAGAAGTTCATTAGAAGACGCGGAGACCGCAGGGTAGGAAAAGAAGAAACTTCGAATATGCCTGGATCATCTGTCAGTTTCTATTGCATCGAACGACGTTAGGTAATAGAATTTCTTTTTGCCTATCCCCTCAAATATGAAAAAAACAATTGGCGTGATCTTCGGCGGGCGGTCCGGTGAGCACGAGATCTCGATCAGGTCGGCTGCAACCGTTATCACTCAGATCGATGCGGAAAAATATCACGTTATCCCGGTCGCCATCGCAAACGACGGCCGCTGGCTGAACGCGGCGGATTCGCTTCGCTTATTCCCCGCGGACGTGCAGGAATCGTTCACGGAACGCTTCGGCGAGCCCGGATCGATAGAAAGCGGGAGCAGCGGTAACGAGATCGTACTGACCCTGCTGGCGATGAAGCAGTTTTTGGCGATAGACGTTCTGTTTCCGGTGCTTCACGGCACGTTCGGCGAAGACGGAACGATCCAGGGATTGTTCGAGATGGCCGATATTCCGTACGTCGGATGCGGCGTGCTCGCCTCGAGCTGCGGGATGGACAAGGTCGTGATGAAGACCCTATTCCGCGACGCCGGCCTGCCGATCTGCGAATATCTGTGGTTTCTCCGCGGCGACTGGGAAAGGGTCTCGCACGTCGTCGTGAAACAGATCGAGTTGAAAATCGGCTACCCGTGCTTCGTCAAGCCGGCGAATTTGGGCTCGTCGGTGGGCGTTTCGCGAGCGACGGATGAAGATTCGCTGAGAGCCGCGATCGATCTCGCCGCCCAATACGACCGCAAGATCATCGTCGAACAGGGCCTCGACATGCGTGAGATCGAGTGCGCTGTGATGGGCAACGATTCGCCGCAGGGAAGCCAGCCCGGCGAATACCTCATTCGCGACGAGAGCAAGAAATTTCTCGATTACACCGAGAAGTATTCCGGGACAGGCAACAATGAGTTCATCGTCCCCGCACCGCTCTCCGACGAACTCGCCGATAAGATCCGCAAGATGGCGGTTTCGGCATTCAAAGCGATCGACGGCTCAGGTCTCGCCCGCGTAGATTTTTTTCTTCGGCGCGACAATGGAGCCTTGCTCGTCAACGAAATAAACACAATGCCCGGCCTGACGGACGCCTCCGGCTTCCCGAAAATGTGGGCGGGCAGCGGGAAGAGTTTTACGCAGGTCATTGACCAACTGATCGAGTTCGCGGTCGAACGATTCGAAGACAAACAGAGAAATAAGACAAGTTTTTAGTAACAGGAGTCAAGAAAATGAGATCTATGAAACATTCGCTGCTGGTCGCGGCGATATTGATAACCCTTGCGGGATTCGCAAACGCCCAGCAGAACAAACTGGTCACCGCTAATTACGCCGGCGTTGTCCGGCTTGGGATGACCGTCAAGCAAGTTCGAAAGGCGATCGGCCGCATGACACTAGTGCGCGAAGCGATCTCTGACGGCGTGCCCGCACTGACGGTGAAAGACGGATCGAGATCAGTGATGGCCATCACCGGTGACGACATCACGAAGGATTCGAGCGTGGATAAATGGAAGATCAACGAGAACGCAAAGATCGATTACATTCAGGTCTACGACAAAAGCTTTCGAACCGCGGCGGGAGTTAAGCCCGGAATGCTGATCAGTGAGGCGGAAAAGAAATACGGAAAAGTGAAAGAGATCACCATCAGCGAGATCGAGCAGCAGGAATACGCGACGTTTGCACGCGGCCCGAAAGGTATTTCGTTTCGAGTGAGCGGCAACGGAAGTTACGCCGGCACCTACCTGAAGGGCCGAAAAAAGACCGCCCGATACCGGAGGACCGCGGTGATCAGCCACATCGATCTGGCGAAGTAGGATCTATTTTGATTTAGGCGAATTGTACCCTTTGCGGGTGCGAATGGTTAGATTTGGACGTGCAACGCGGATCTCGATCGAGTGAAACTTGCCGTCCTTTTTATGTGCTTTGGGTTCGTAGGCGATCGTGTATTGGCTGCCGAGTTCCTCGACGATCCGCTTGAACGCATCGCGCATCGCCGGTCCGCCGGAGGTCGACACAAACGTTCCTCCGCTTTTCTCAGCGAAATTCTTCAGGGCACCGATGCTCTGCAAACGTGGTTTGCCGTTCGATTCAACGGGTGCCATATCGATCGTGTAGATCGTCGCATTCGCCGCGATCGCCGCTTTTAGCACCTTGTCCGAAGACTTTTTGCTCATCGTATCTTCGCCGTCGGACAGGACGATGATCGCACGGCGCTTCTCCGGCCGATTCGATAGCAACTCGGCGGCCTTAAATATCGCGTCGTTCAGAACGGTCATGCCGTCTGCCTTGAGGTCAAAGAACGCATCGTTCATATACCGGCCACCGGAAAAATCCTGTACCATTTCGACCTTGCTGTCGAATTTATAGATCGCCACGGAATCTTCACCTCGCAGTCCGTCGATAAACCTGATCGCCGAAGCGCGAGCCATACTCACGCGGCTTTCCATGCTGCCGGACGTGTCAAGAAGGATCACCGCCGCGAACGGCGTCTCTTCAGCCTGAAAGAATGTGATCGGCTGTTCGATGCCGTCTTCGAAAACGGTAAACTGTTTTTGAGTAAGGCCGACAGGGAATTTGCCCGAGCCGTCGGTTATTGCGGCGTTGAGCAGTACGATCGATGAATCAACCGAAAGTATCGTGTCATCGTCCTGAGCCAGACCCAACGTCGGGCAGAGTGCCAATGCAAAAGCCAAACCGAGCAGTCGCATCTGCAAAGGTCTGGCCTGGGATATTATCGCTTTTGTGAACAATTGCTTATTTCTTAAATCGTAAAAATCGGGCGAGCCGCAGAACCGCATTGGTGGACTGGATCGCGGCGGCCGAGATCGTGAATCTCGTTGTCTTCTTGAGTTCGTCCACGAGCATTACAGTCGTTTCCTTTAAAGCCTTGAAACCTTCAACAACAGTATTTGGCCGACCGACACGAGACTGAGGGGCGAACGCGTCATCGTTTGGGGGATCGGTATCGTCGTCGTCACTACCGCCGAGTTCGCTGCGAATTTTTTTGACGAGTTTCTCTAATGATTCTAGTTTTGCGAGATCCTGATTGGTGAGTTTTTCGTTAGTTTCAAAAGCTTTCTCAAGTTGGTCGGAAATTTGCAACGCCTCTTCGCCGCGGCTGAGCATCGCGTCGTAATCTTTCTTTTCCTTTTCGATTCTCAGCTTATCGAGCATCTCGCGAACGCTCTTCGGTTGGTCGCGTTTATCAGTTTCTTTTGAATCCGGATAAAGCGACGACGTTCCGTCAGCATTACGCTGTGCCGTGCAAACGCCTGCGAAGACCAGAAAAAGTCCTATCAGAATTGAGATGTGAGCGAATCTCGCGATCATAGTCATTAATTACCAGTGTCCTGCGTTGGATCAGGCGAAGTTCCGGTTACGATCTCGACGAGTTTCGCGAGGAATTCATCCTCGGCAAGCCCCGAACTCTCGACGTTTCGCCACTCGGAACCCAGACCGTTTCCGGCCCGCCCCTCGACCTTGGCATTAACCGAAACATTATTCTGAATCCCATCGATCGACTGGATCTCGATCGTCAAGGTGTACTGTGCACGCGTCCAAACCGTGTCTTTGTTTTCGAGCAGCGAGTAACGGCCAAGTTCGCTCTGCGTGATTACTGCACCCTTCGAGAAAACAAAAGGAAGCGTAACGATAAAACCGTCTTTCGTTCTCGAAGCAGCTTCGTCAACGGCTATCTTTTTTTCGCGAAGAGCGTCAACGATGGATTCAACTAGAACGTCTCGGCGCGAATTCATCTTGTATGGATTCGGCAGACGATCGCGTACGCGGGTCTTACCTTTGCCCCAGTCGAATGAACGCGACGCGTCGGACGAACGGGTCGTGACCTTGTTCCCTGTATCTTTGATCGTTTCGGTCTGCGTGTCGACGCCCTTTTGAGCCACGGCCGCGACTGATAGCGTAAAAATGAGAGCGATAGTGGAAAATGATAATTTCATTAACTTTTGAAAACCCTTAAACCTAGTAAACTTTAGCCCGGCAAAAAGTATGATGTGATTATAAAACGTATCGTTGCTAGTCGCAATAAAAATCGGGCCATCAGGTCCAGTTGTTCGTATACCAGTCAATTGTGCGTTTCAGACCTTCATTCAGATCAACATCTGGCTTCCAACCGAACTGCGCATTAACCTTTTGTGACGACAGGTATTGGGCGTCGATCTCGTTCTCGATCTTTGTTTGAAGCTTCACATCGGGCGTTATCTCGCCATCTTTGCCCATTAAGCGAATGATGTTGTTGACCAGATCAAGCATACCGATCGGTTCGCCCGAGCCGAAATTGAACGCTTTGCCTTTCGCGGCGTCGATATTCTCGGCCAGCAGTAAATAGCCGTTCGCGATATCGTCGGTATAGATAAAATCGCGTACCGGCGTGCCGTCCGAGCGTATGATCGGGCGTTCGCCTTTAAGGATCGAAAGTATCGTGCCGGGAATCACACGGGAAAGATTGGCGTCCGCAGGTCCGTAGATATTCGCCGAACGCGTAATGGCGACCGGCAAACCAAACGAATGGGCGAACGATTGCGACAATAGATCGGTACAGGTTTTTGAGACGTCGTAAGGGAACAGGCCGTTGAGGGCGTAATCTTCGGAATACGGAAGATCGGTGTGAGAACCGTACGCCTTATCGCTTGACGCGACGACGATCCGTTTGACGTTCGGGCTGAGGCGGCAGGCTTCGAGTAGCAAGTAGGTGCCGCGGATGTTCGATTCGAATGTCGAGACGGGCGAGCGGTTCGCGGCTCCGACGAGAGCTTGTGCAGCCAGGTGAAAAACGGCGTCGATGTTGTATTCGTTCAAGATCCGTGACATTAACGGCAAGTCATCAACTTGGCCTTTAATAACAGTCACCTGATCCCGAAGCCCAAGCAGGTCGAGCGAATTCGGCTGTCCTTCGTCCCGCTGAAGGCACACGACCTTCGCCCCGTTCGCAACCAATTTCGCAGTAAGATTTGCCCCAACAAAGCCTGCGGCCCCGGTGACAAATGCTGTGCGATCATTCCAAAAAGAGTTCATACGTATATTTTCACCACAGAGGCACAGCGACACAGAGAAAATTGAGTTTTGCTGACGGGTACTAACGAGTTACGCGAGAAACCAACCTTCTTCACAGAGTCTCCGTGCCTCCGTGCCTTCATGGTGAGGTCTCTTTCAGATCCACACCTTCCAGGCCGGCGTTCCGTTCCAAAGTTCCTCGAATTCGAGGCTGTCCTTGTGAGTGTCCATGCATTTCCAAAAGCCTTCGTGTCGAAACGCCATCATCTCGCCGCGGCGGCTGAGGGCCTCGAACGGCTCGCGTTCAAGTGTACAATTGTCGTCGAGAAATTCGAAAATGCGGCGGTCAAAAACAAAGAATCCGCCGTTGACCCAATCCTGCATTTTGGGTTTCTCGCGAAATCCGGCAACGGAACCATTTTCCGCGACGTCCATCAAGCCAAAATTTGAGAGCGGATGAACTGCCGTGACGGTCGCGATCTTTCCATGGAAGCGGTGGAATGCGACGAGTTCGGCAATATTAACGTCTGCGAGGCCGTCGCCGTAAGTGACGCAGAAAGTTTCTTCGTCCAACGTATCTCGAACTGCAAAAAGGCGGCCTCCGGTGTTCGTATCGAGGCCGGTGTTTACGAATTCCAACCTAAAATCCGTCCCATTCTCGTCGAAATAGCGCCGGATCTCGTCACCGAGATAGCCGAGACACGCCACGAAATCGTTTATTCCGTAATGCGCATATAGGCTCATCAGGTGCCAGATGATCGGTCGGCCGCCGATTTTTATGAGGGCTTTGGGCACGGACGCGCCGTGTTCGCCGAGACGCGTGCCGCGGCCGCCGCAAAGGATCACAGTTTTCATTTCTTTTTGTTGTTGTGCTCCCAGAGCTTCGCGTACTTCAGAAAAACGCCGTAAGCCGTGAAGATACCGATCATGAGCCCAGGCACGCCGTCACGGAAACCCTGCTTGAACACGAATGCCCGGAAAAACGCTGCAATCGAGTTCGCGAAGATCCCGAATCCGCCGACTGTCTCGCCTTTTTCGAATTTATAATTCGCCGCGAGTGTCGCGTATGAATCGGTGACGCGGTGGTATTCGCTCAAATCTTGCTTCGTGAA
>JBBRUA010000125.1:0-8608 GCA_038248245.1 Pyrinomonadales bacterium
AGCACGGCGAATCTCGGCGGCGGTTGTGCACGAAACAAGGCTCGCCGGATTTCGCTCGACCTCACGATACGTTGCGTCGATCATATCCACCGCACGATGCATTGCCCCACCGGTCTTCATTGTGCTGCCCGAAACATAGATCGCGAAGAACTCGCCCGTCACTCCGCCGGCTTTCAGCCTCATAACATCTGTGTGGAACGGATCTCCGCCAAGGTGAAACTTGCCGACCGAACTGTTCCGCAGATCATAATCCTCATCCACGAGCGGCGAGGTAATGTCGTTATGACCATCGACCACGATCGCTTTTTTATGCATCTTAACCGCCTTTTCCCACAACTTCGTATCGGCGTCCTTCGGCATCATCTGCGCAGATAGACTTATCGCAAACGAAAAGAACGCGGTCAGTGTCAACAGTTTTTTCATATATTTTTTTCCAACAAAAGGACTTCCATATTCTAACGCCTTTTCCGCCACATAGAAACTATTGGCGGGATTGGGAACAACAATGTTAAAAGTTCTTTCAATTCTTCTTGATCTGTGCTAGTCTCTCAACAGGTCAAGTGCTCCGCCCGAGCATTGGCATGGCTTAAGTTCCCAAATAGAGCCTCGACGCTTCGGCTATTCCCCGCTCATAAATCCGTTAATGGCTAAAACCTTATCGCCCGTTTCCACTATTCAACACTCGATGCCCGTCCCGGCTGAGTGCAAAGCCGCGCCCGGTAACTCCATTGATGCGACGAGTTTCCCTGACAACACGTTTCGGGGTTTCATCGAGAATTTGCCGGTAATGTTCTATGCCGTCGCCCCCGAGCCGCCCTATAAACCCATCTATATCAGCCCTGCGTTCGAGAGGTTTGGCTATCCTATTCAAGAGTTGCTCACGGAAAAAGGTATTTGGGCACGTATTATTCACGACGAAGACCGCGACCGGATCTTGAAAGAAACCAAGGCCGCGATGTCTAAAGGGAGCAAAGTAGATTATGAATACCGAATAGTTGCCCACGATGGAACTATCTTCTGGGTTCGGGACCGAGGCTGCTTCATTAAGGACGAAAAACTTCAACTGATCGGTTGGCAGGGGGTGATCATTGATGTAACGGACCGCAAACACTCAGAAGTTGCCCTTCGAGAAAGCGAGGAACGCTATAGGCAGTTGTTCGAGAACGCCAATGACCTAATTTACGTCCACGATCTGGAAGGCAATTTCATCTCCCTCAATAAGGCAGCAAAAAGAATCTTTGGCTACACTCATAGCGAAGCCCTTTCGACGAATTTGGCTGAGATTGTCGTTCCTGAGCACCTTGACCTCATAAAACAGAAGTCAACGTCTAAAATAACCAGTGATGCCGATCAAACTGTTTACGAGGTTGATTGCACAACAAAAGCCGGAAGCCGAATAACAATAGAAGTAAATAGCAGCCTGATCTCGAAAGACGGTCGACCGCTCGCCATTCAGGGCATTGCTCGGGATATTACCGACCGGAAAATGGCTGAAGATCTACGTCGCAAGGGCGAGGAACGCTACCGCGAATTGTTTGAGAATGCCCACGACCTGATCTATACCCATGACATGACCGGGAAATTCACTTCCCTCAATCGTGCGGGCGAATTGATCACCGGTTATTCGAGGGATGAGGCGTTCACGCGGAACATCAGTGATGTGGTCGCGCCCGAGTTTCTCGACGGGGCTCGAACGATGACTGCCAAAAAATTGGCTGGCGAAAAACCATCGACCTACGAGATCGAGATCATTGCTAAAGACGGCCACCGCGTCACTCTCGAACTCAGCACACGTTTGATAGTTCAAAACGGTTTACCGATCGGGGTTCAGGGTATTGGCCGCGATATCACCGAACGGCGTCGGACGGAAAATTCGCTACACGACACGCTATCTCTATTCGCATCGACGTTCGAATCCACGGCTGACGGTATCGTCGTCATGAGTCTGGGACGACAGGTTATAACCTGCAATAAAAAGTTCATGGAAATGTGGAACGTCTCAGATGAAATTATCCAGAACGTCCACGAAACACTGCTCATCCAGCATATTTATGATCAAGTTGAGAATTCCGACGAGTTTGCGGAAACCAGTCGCAAGCTCTACGACGACCCGATGTCAACGGCGACCGAAACCATACGTCTAAAGAACGGCCGCATTTACGAAAGATATTCGCAGCCTCAATTTAAGGAGGGCACTCCCGTCGGCAGGGTAAGTTCCTTTCGCGATATTACTGAGCGGGTCCAGGCCGAGGAAAAATTGCGACGCTTCGCTCTGCAGGATACGCTCACAAATCTGCCCAATCGAGTCGAATTTATGAATCATCTACGCACCGCTACCGAGCGGGCGGAGAATAACAAATTTGCAAAATTTGCAGTCCTTTTTCTTGATCTCGATCGATTTAAGGTGATAAACGATAGTCTCGGTCATGCGATCGGGGACAAACTTTTGATCGCCATCGCGGAACGTCTCAAATCATGTGTCCGTCCGGGCGATGTGGTCGCGAGGTTAGGAGGAGACGAATTTGTGATCCTGCTCAATCGGAGTGGCGGAGAACGAGAGATCGTTGGTGTCGCGAACCGTCTTCAGAAACGGATATCCGAGCCATTCCAGATCGATAACTACGAAGTTTTTACCTCGGCCAGTATAGGGATCATCATCTCGGGGAACACGAAACGCACGCCGGAGGATTTCCTGCGGGACGCCGACGCGGCTATGTATCGCGCAAAGGAATCAGGTAAAGCTCGCTACGAGATTTTCGACCGAGAGATGCATGTTCGTAACATGAATCTGCTCCAGGTCGAGATGGACCTTCGGCACGCCGTCGAGCGGGACGAATTCGAGATCCTATATCAGCCGATAGTCGATCTGATCACCGGAAGCGTCCAGGAATTTGAGGCCTTGATTCGCTGGCGCCACCCTAAACACGGACTCGTCGAACCTAACGAATTCATTTCCGTCGCAGAGGAAACGGGGCTCATTATTCCGATCGGCAAATGGATCCTTGACGAGTCTTGTCGTCAGATCGCAAACTGGCAACAGCGGTTTTCGTTTCCACTTTCGATCAGCGTAAATCTTTCGGCCAAGCAACTAATGCATCCGACTCTAACGACGCAAGTCAAAGACATTCTTTCGGAAACCGGCCTCGATCCGAGTCAGTTAAAACTAGAAGTCACGGAGAGCACTGTGATGGAATACAGCGAAAAAGCCCTCAACGTTCTGATGGAGCTGGATGAAATGGGAATTTCGCTATCCACCGACGATTTCGGGACTGGCTATTCGAGCCTCAGTTACCTTCAGCGATTCCCCTTCGAACGTTTAAAGATCGACCGTTCATTCATAAAGATTATGGAGGGCGACAAAAAGAGCACCGCGATCGTCAAAACGATCCTGATGCTCGGCGAAAATCTTAATATTGATGTAGTTGCCGAAGGAATCGAAACGGCTGAACAGCTTACGACCCTCCGCCAGCTCGGTTGTCGCACCGGACAGGGTTACCTTTTCTCACGCCCGATCGATGCGAATGCCGCCGAACGATTCCTCATCGACGGCGCCGATATCTTCCGCCAGGATCGCGATCTAAACTTCGCCCCCGCAGATCTTATCCAAATCTCCACCATCACATAGAATGACAACTCACTGTATTGACGAGGATTTGTCGGCGTCTTGAGTCGCAGAAATTCTTGAAAATTAAGAATTAAGCGGCATCTCGGAAGTACGAAACTTTTCGAGAAACTACCTTCGATTCATTTCTTGTGCGTGAAAGGTTCTACTGATGGCTAAATCGTTGTAGCTTTGCAAGTTTCAGTTCTGTCCAAGTAATCAGTATTGCGTGGGGCACCGTCAATGCAGAAAGCAAGACGAGAAAAGCCGACGTTTTCTCAAAAAGATCCGAAATTCGCAACTGCCACAGCCAAACAACTAACATTGGACCAACCAGAGACAAAATAGTCATTGGCATTGCACGCTGATGAAATTTTCTGAGATTTTGCCATACACTATCGAACTCACCCACTTTACCTTTTCGCTCATATATATTTAGCCGCAGCAAATGTCGCCACGAATGCACGCCGACAAGGTAAATTGTAACCGCCAAGAGCGGCGTCGCCAGCCAAAAGAAGATCATAAGAAATGTAGTTTCTAGCCAAATGAAAGACTCTCGCCGCAAGTCTAATTTCGACGCTTGGAAAATCAACGCAAAACTGTTGAGGAAAAAAAGAAGAATTCCAATTACGAGCGCATACGGAGCAAAAGTGACCAGCCTTTCGACAGAATTTGGATCAAGCTTTGATAAGACAGTAGCACTTTCCTGCGGGTAAAAAGTCAGTGGAGCCGACATCACCAACAAACCACGCGCGAGTGAATGTGTCAGCCAATTATGTCCTAGATCGTTTTCCCAAATAGCGTCACCGCTACCAAAATGCCACGCGGTCAGAGCTAAAAATCCAATTAACGCAACACTCGGAAGAAATAACCAGATACCAACAGTCAAAATCACAAGAACCAGATAACTTGTTAAATTTTTAAGGAACGAACGGAAGTGATTTGTCTGGTTTTGGGTTTTATCTAATAGAATAAAAAAATCATACGCCCCGTGCGGCAACCCAAACGCTAGGGCGCTAGCGAGGAGCAGCCAAGCGCCCAAAGTTTCGGACTCTTCACCCGCCAACGTGCTAAGCAAACTGCCGACGAGAAGACTTATCCATGGGATCGCGTAAACTGTCGTCTGATATCTTAAACCCCTTTTTTCTTTCATCTCGCGAGTTAAAACTGTGCCATAAACTCCGTATACTCGCCAATCCGAATTGTATTTTCGGCAATGCCGAAGCGACGGCTAAATCATCTAAATAGGAACTTTCATCGATCAAAAATCTAATCAGCGTATCCGCTTCGACGTCCGCGAACATTAGCAAAAAGAAATCTTTGGCTGCAGCTGGATTCTTAACAAGTGTGTCTAAAAAAACTGCGTCAAAAAACTTGTATTTGCCGGGAGCGACGTTTGACGGAATCTGATCATTTTGCATGATCGCCTTCGCTATTGCCGAAGTCTGTCTTTGAATTCGGCTAAAGGCATAACCGCTCGACGGGCGAGCATTGCCACCAGCGACACCGATAGCATGAACGCGGGAACTTAACTTTGTCGGCAACTTCGCAGTTGTCATTGGCAGCGTGCCGGATTCTTCAGCTCCTACCTCGTAATCAAGGCCAAAATATTCCGCGATGTATGCCGTTAAAGATTTCAGGTGATGCTCAAAAGGCGTCGGGACCTGACTAAACGAGGTGCTTTCGACCAGAGCTTCACGGTCGGAATACGGCAAAACATAGACAAAATTCACACCTTCATTCTGACCAGTACGGAAGTCCATCAACGTTGCCGTTTCTGCCTCAAAAACAGCGCGGGGAAACTTTATTTTCCAACCAAGGAAAGTTTGACTAAGATAAAGTTCGGAAGTTTTTTCGAGGTTTTTGAGAGTTGAACTCCCCTGATGACGTGCGTCGAAGACCAAATTTGCGCGCCAATTTTCGCGATCGGTCGTAACTTCGACGAAACTACCTTTGTCTTCGATTCGCAGAACTTTTTCACCCAAACTCATTGAAATCGGCGTTTCCGCATTCTGCCAGCGGCTATGAAAATGATCAAAGAACTGCGGTGCATAGATCTGCTGATAAGAATATTCTCTAGAACTTTGTGTAATCGAACGATCTTCATCACAAACCGTCCAATTTTTCCAAGATTTCTCGACTAACGATTCAAATGATTCTGGTAATTTGGCCCATGTACACCAACGCTGTTCGAGGTTAAATGTAGTTCGACTTTCGAGCAGACCAACATTCCCGGAGTAACCAAGATCGTCCAAGTAATGCGCAAATGACGTTCCCGCACAACCCGCGCCAAGAATTAAGATATCGGCCTTTTTCAAGCTTGCACCTCGTTTGTTTCGCAACAATTACGCAAAATAAAAAGGAGTTTGTGCTTCAATTTGCATTTTCCACACAAACTCCAACTCGTCACTAGTCTCTTCGAACTAAGCTACAACTGCAACTCCGCCTGTTTGGGCTTCTCTTTGACGACGTGCAAGTAGTTGCGAGCCGGCAATATAAATTACAATTCCAGGGCCGATCTTATTGATCTGGTCGCCGAGGTTATAAACCGCGTGAACGATGTTCAGGTCAAGTTGTGGAAACAGCGAAGGGATCATGTAGCCGATCGGATAGATTCCCCAGCCGGTGATCACAAATAGAGACATGATCTTAACTGCCCACTGCTCTTCCGGTTCAGCCGTTTTCGCCAATTCTTTAACAGTTGTGTAAAGGAAATAGACGATAGCGAGATAACCGATGGTCGAAATTGCTCCCCAAGCAAGGTGAGTCGTCGTGTCGGCAACATATTGTTCACCGATGAATCCGGCAACGATCATGAATAGATCAGCAATGATCAAATACGTCACTACCTTTCCAACTTTCCGGCCGGCAGCGACTGCAAGTGGAATTTTCGCTAACAGAAGCGGTGTCGTAATCAGCCAATCCATATAGCGGTAATTGATGATTCCGAAAAACGAATCACTCGTAATTTTGGCGTAATTACCGGCATTTGCTGCGGCATCTGCTGCCAAGAGCGGCAATGTCACATCTGAATACAAACCTTTCATATAAAAGTAATGAAAAGCAGCAATTCCAACAATTATTGCCGACAGCGTTAGCGCCGTCCGATATTCAGGTGCAACACTATTTCGTTGCGTAATGAAAAAAACAAAAGCCGCCCCCATCGAAATGTAAGCGACAAAAAATGTGAAATTCACGATCATCGGCAAGATACCGACATCGCCAGCGTTCACTAAACTGGTCGAAAAACCAAGCGTCGCTGTTAAATCCGTTGATAACATATTTACCCTCTCTTTTCTTTTTTTTGTTCCCAGACATCTTGTTGATAGCCCGAAGAAAAGCCCAGATACAATTCACATGTCTTCGTTCTATATGAACAAAGTGAGTCTGCCTTTCCTGCTTATCAACTGGAACTCAAAACGTGAACTTTACGGTTTCGAGTCCGAATACAACAACAGTCTTATTGTTTTAGCAAATACTTCCAGTGGGTGGAGGCCCGGATTTTATACAACGGGTGGAGGCCCGAATTTCTACAGTGGGTGGAGGCCCAGATCAATACCACGAAGATAACACCTGCGAATTGCCAAGTCAATGAATATCGGCCAAGCGGTTTACTCTATTTTCTAATCTATAAAGTAGTCCTTCCGATATTAGAAACTGTACGAATTTCTCAGCGAAACTATTTCTCGAACGTGTGGGCAGACCGGCGATTAACGCGAGTGCCGCCCCCAAAACTCGGCAACCACAAATAAAGGACTGCAGGCTATTTCGCTTCGCGATGCCGAGAAAGCGTAAGACACAAAAACCACAATAAAACCTATCGCAAAAAACAAAATAGGCCGCCCGGAGGAGGCAGTCCATATTTAATTCCAAGAAAGCCGATCACGGCAGGTAGCGCGAGGTAGTCATCCGTGTTTCCTGTGCCTCCAGTTTCGAATTCCCCTTCAAGATCCGGGGCTTTGCGTTCTTTACATATTTGTCAAACCAGGTCGTCATCTCGTAAAGAGTATGTTCCGTCGACTCTCTGGCGGCGTAGCCGTGCGATTCGAGCGGGAGCATCACGAGCCTTGCAGTGCCGCCGAGGCCTGTCATTGCGGCATATAAGCGTTCAGACTGGATTGGAAATGTCCCCTGATTGTTGTCGGCCTCGCCGTGGATCATTAGCAGAGGCTCGTTGATTTTGTCGGCATAGAAGAAGGGCGAAACCTTGGTATAAATATCGGTCGCCTCCCAGAAATTACGGCGTTCCGATTGGAACCCGAATGGCGTCAGCGTTCGATTATACGCACCGCTACGGGCGATCCCTGCTCGGAAAAGATCGCTGTGGGCGAGCAGATTCGCTGTCATGAAGGCTCCGTAACTGTGTCCACCGACACCTACTCGATCCGGATCCACAACACCCATTTCCACACCTTTATCGATCGCCGCTCTGGCAGAATCAACCACCTGCTTAACGAAAGTATCGTTCACGGTAAGCGGATCGCCAACGATCGGCATTGTCGTATCATCTAAAACTGCGTATCCCTGAAGCAAAAAGAATAGATGCGAGTAACCTCCGATCTGAGTGAATCGGCTCGTAGAACCCGAAACCTGTCCGGCAGTCGAATTATCGGTCAACTCAAGCGGATAAGCCCAAACAACCGTCGGCAAACGCTCTCCCTTTTTGTATCCGGGCGGCAGATAAAGCGTAAAAGAAAGGTCAACCCCGTCGGCTCGTTTATATTTAACGAGTTCCTTCGTTATTCCTCGAAGCTGCGGAACCGGGTCTTTAAAGTCAGTCAGTTTCCGGTCGAAAACGGCGACGCAATTTGTATTCGGTGGACACACCTGATGTAGAAAGAGATTTGGCGGATCGGTCGGTGATTCCTTTCGGGTAATGAACTGTGCTCCGTTATCGTCGACCATCGCCACAAATGTTTCATATTCGCCCTTAAAGGCACGGAAGATCTCGTCTGTCTTGAGCGTTTTCAAATTCATTCGCCGCAAAAAGGGCCGGTCGCCATCCGG
>JBBRUA010000126.1:0-8568 GCA_038248245.1 Pyrinomonadales bacterium
ATTTGGGAAACGGCGTGCAAAAATTGGGTTTTAAAGATAAATTCACTCCGCCGAGTGGAGTTTACACAAACAAAAATGTCAAAAAACTCCATTACCAAACCGCTGATGAAAAGACTAAAATACAGATTTTGGATGATCCTGTTTGTCCGTTAATTGTCGGGATTGAAACGCCTGAATATATTTTGACCTTGGTCAAAGGCTGATATTTAGAAAGAAGATTTAGCCTCAGATTAACTCAGATGACGGTGATAAAACCGGATAATAATTCTTAAAATCCGCGTTTATCCGCGTTTATCTGCGAAATCAGCGGCTGAACTTTGATCTGAAAAACAAATGAATAAATTTTTATTAACAATTTTCGCAACTTTTATTTTGAGTCTTTCAACTTTCGCTCAACCCGGCGATCTGCTTTCGGCTGCGGCAAAGGCTGAATTCGAAAACCAAAATTTCGCTCCGTGTATCGCCGAAATGTCGAAAATTATTCTACGAGAGCCGAAAAATGATTCTGCTCTTGTCGAAAGGGCGAGATGTTTGTATTTGAGTGCGGATGACACGAATGATGAGAAAGTAATTCTAGCCGAAATTTCTAAAAAGATCGTCGATAAAGATAAAGCTCAAACCGCGGCTAGTGCTGAAATGATGTCCAGACGAAATAAAGCCGTTGATGATGCGACCAAAGCGATTGCCATAAATCCGAAATCCGCCAATGCGTTCAATATTCGCGGACTCGTGAAATCTTCGCTTGGCACTAAGCAACGAGCGGAAGCCTTAGCAGATTTTGAAAAAGCGATAGAGATCGACCCGAAGTTTATCAAACCTTATTTCAATCGCGGCACAGCGAGGGCCGATGCGTCTGATTACGCCGGTGCAATTGCTGATTTTACGAAAGTTATCGTACTCGACCCGAACAATGTTGCGGCAATCAATTATCTGGCACAATTAAAGGAAGTTGTAGCTATCAAAACGCCCGATACGCCCGCTTCAAACAACTGCGTTTCCGGCAACTGCGTTAATGGGTTTGGCAAAATGGTTTATACCAATGGCGACATTTACGAAGGCGGTTTCGTCAATGGCAAAAAAGAAGGACAAGGCACATATACATTCAAAAACGGACAGATTTATGTCGGTAAGTTCAACGATAATCTCCGTAACGGCAATGGTAAATTCACATTTTCCGACGGCAGTATTTATGAAGGTAAATTCATAAATGACAATTTTATCGGGCAAGGAACGTATACCAATAAAAGGGGTAGTAATCCCACCGGAAAATTCACGGTCGGTCAAATTGTTGACCTACAATCGCGAGTCAATTATACCTACTGGGGAAAGGCGGAAATTATCGAAATACTAGGCGATAAGTATAGGATCCGTAACCTAATATATTCATCGATAGAAATCGTATCCGAACAACAGCTTCGTCCTTTTACTCCGCCCGATAAATATGAAATTGGACAGAAAGTAGAAGTAATGGATAAAGGTATCTGGTATATAGGCGAAATCATCGGTAATGAAGTTGAATATAATGATCATTACCGAATTCGTTTTGAAGGCACAAGTAACCGTTCCGATGTATCCGAGAATGTCCAATTCCTTCGTCCGCTGACTTATTCGTCAACCGCACAAACTAAGCAGGAGTATTCGTCGCCCTTATGGGTTGAAAAATTTGGTATTTCCGAACAACTACTTACTAAGAAAATGCTTACTGAAGCAAATAATCTTTATGAAGGTTGCGTGGCAAAATATAATACGCTGATTCCGCCTACCAAACTCCAGACCGCCGCTAGTCGTTCTTTTTTCGATCAAGCTGGATGGTTTGGAGAAGAAAATAAAATTTTGCTAACCTACGCGATAGGCAACGCCAATCTGACCCGAATCAAAGGAACAAATCTAAAAACGAGTAGGGTTGGATATACTGAGCCTCAATTACTGGTTAAAAGACAAGAGACGGATGAAACCGGCAATAAAATCAATCTTAATGTTATCCCTTTGGTCTTTAGAGGCAGTGACTCTTACCAAATCGAAGCCGAGCCAAATAACGATGATTATACGGGAATCATTAAATTCGTTTGCAATGCAACAAAATCATCTGCCGCCACAGCAAAGCTGACAGTATTTAATTCAACTACCAACAATTCATCAGGGGTGAGTACTGCATCGAGCGATGTGCCCACCGTACCTTCCAGCAACAACAATCCGCTCGAAGCACAGCGTAGAGAACAAGCAATCCGCGCATATCGGATCGCAATTGCCGAATACAATCGTGCCATGCGAAGCTATGACGATGCCGCCACAAAACTCCTGCGGAACAAAGGTGCGACCGACCTCATGCCGGGAACCATGGCCCGTCTCCAGCGAGAACCGATCAACGCCAAAAAAGCATTGACGGATATGATGGATCAACACGGAGCATACCTGCCCGAAAATATGGCTGCCCAAGTCAGACAGCTGATCGTTAAGGCCGAAAATGTTTTACGCTAAATCATCCCTCGGGAGTTCTTTGCAAACTCCATTTCCCCCGTGTCAGATCAATCCGGCTTTCTCGGGACGGCGGAAAGCTTGCGTTCAAGTGGAAGCAAAGCACCAAAACGTAGTGTCTGACAAATTGGTTATTACCGATACTGCATTGGCTTCGGCGAGTAACTATATCAATTTTTACGCAACGAAAACTGCGATCGCCCCCGACCAAGAGATCGCGTTCATCCTCAGCCAAACACAATATAAAGACCTAAAAGCCAAAAAAAACTAACGGCAGATCTGGGAAAAGGTCCGCAAAGAATGTCTTACAACTACAACATGACGGCGCCCACCGGAATTTACTCGGACAAAACGCGTAAGATTCTCTATTTCCAGAGCGACGACGGCAAGACTACGATGGAGATCTTAGACGATCCCGTCTGTCCTTTAATTATCGGCATCAACACGGGCGATTACACTTTGACACTGGTACGCGGCTTATAACATTCGACCTATGAAAAATCTTTTATTCATCATTTTCGCGAGCTTGATTTTGAGCGTCACTGTCACGGCGCAGCAGATTCCCGATGTTTCGACAGTTAAGACCGAGAAAGGGATGATGGTTTTGAATAATAACAAGGTTCAGCCGTACTCGTTCCTCGTGCCGGGCGGCGACCCGCAGGGGAAACAGAATAGTGACGGGAGTTTGGTGATCGCGACGGAGTCGGGTGTCATAACCGTTTACTTCGGCAATAGATCGGTCTTTCTCGACAAAAAGAAAACATATACCGAGGCCGAAACACTTATCGCCCATCGCGATCAGGACATCTCGACCCAGGAAAAGGCATGGAAAGCGAAGTTGCAGGATCTCGAAAAAGGCGAGAGTTTTGTTAGGATATTTGGCCTGACCAACAACCTCTTCCCTAACAGGCTCTTATCCACCGCCACATGGATCTACACCGCCCCAACATCCGACAACACTGATCGCACGATATATCAAACCGTGCTGATCGGCGACCAGATCCTTATGCTCGGTGCCGTCTTCGAGCAAACTACCAAATCTGAAGAGGTCCGATCATTCCTTACCAAATCTCTCGAATCGATCACGCTCCTCCCGCCCCAAAAGCCAGCGGCGTCGCCCGCGAAAAAGTTGGTCAAAAGGAAAGTAACGAAGAAATGAGAGACATAATTGAAGAACTTCTCTGGAATGAACTAGTCCAACGTAACGATCAGGCGATATGAGATTAGCGGAACTGAAATACAACCCTAAAACATGGGCGACGTTAGTGTTTGTTGTGCTTATTTCGATCGCCGCCCTTCTCTTCTATGGCCGCACGAAAGAGTTCCTGCGGCCCGACATGCTACTCGGCATCGCTCCCGATCTCTATCAGCACATCTCTAATTTCTCGATAAGTTATTTGGTTTACTCAGGCGTGGGCTTTATGTGGCTGCTCATGGGAGTTTCTTTCCGGTATATCACCGCCATTGGAGCCGCACTGCTGGTCGCCAACGTCGTCTGCGAACTATGGATTCCGACCCTCAACACCCCCGACACCATCGACGCCTACTACGGCATCACCGGCACACTCCTCGCCTTCATCTTCCTACTCATCACAAAACAATTCGGCCTAAAGCCAAACACCTCAGCGACAACGAAGCAACCGGGATCAATATCCTAGACGACCGATATGCCCGCCTCATCGTCAAAATCGAAACTGCCGATTATACATTGGCCCTCATTCGAGGTTGACACCGAACTATCTCTGGTAAAAATATGCCGCCCGAAGGTTGGGATCGTTGCTGAGAGTTTTCTCCATTGAGCGAAGCGTTAGAAGTTGCGTAGTGTATTCTTCGTCGGCGACTTTATCGCGATTTGCCTTAAGTGACTCAGACATCAGGGCGATATGATCGCGGTTAAGCACATCGAAACGGTCTGCCCGGTCCGAGGCCTCAGATTCTGCGGGCCACGGGAATAGGTCGTTCGACGATATCGCCCCGCTGTCGCTGGTCGGATCGACGTAAACGGACGAGGGATGATCGAAATAGCCGCATCGAGAATAATAATTGATCTCGAAAGGCTCGCTTGTGTAGCAAAGGTCATTGATGAGCATTTGCCTAACCTCGGCGGGATCGTCGTCAAAAAACTCGTAAAAAACCATCGCGGTAGTTCGTGTTGCAGGGCGATCGCCTGAAAAAACAAAGACCGAGCGCTTGTGGTTCATTCCACGCAGTTGCTCCTCCCGTGACTTAACAAAGCGAAAAAGTTCGTCGCGGTCCATCGCGATGATCTCGCGTGCAAGTCCGAGGTCGAACAGTCTTAACGTATCTTTCTCGGTCATTCGGCCCAATCCTCTGTTTCGGGGTTCCATCGGCGACTAAGGAGCGGAGCGGCGAATATTGCCTTTGCACGTTCGGTTTCACTTTCCACCCAGTCGTTCGCTTCCCAGTCGTAGATCTCGCACGCCGGGAACCGCAGTTTATAGCTGAACGCCGGATCAGCAAGTATCGTCGGGCCAACGTAGTGGTGTTCAAAACCGAGAGACTCTGCATACCCCACCGTTTTAAGGAAAGTGTATGTACCGAGACTTCGCTGCTTTTCGTCCGGCGTCCAGGCAGTCCGAACTGCGTAAGATGCATTCTCGCCGATGTCGATGATCGAGAACGCGATCAGCCCGCGTGTCGGGTGAAACACCGTTAGCTCATGCTGTGGAGCACATCGAAAAACAGGCTTCGCATAGAGGCTCGAAAGCGGCGCCCTGATCTCTTGAAACCGAGAATAGCAGTGCAGTTGATCAAGCGCGTCCTTAGCAGGCGTAATTCGAAAGGGGCGGGCAACGCATTGCAAGTCCGCATTCTTCTTGAGGACACGGCGAAAACCGCGGCTGAGGTTAAAGTCAGCGATGCGGTAACGCGTCGGAAACATTCTGCACGCAACATCATCGTATTGATAGGTATCATGGCGATACGCCAAAGGAGAGCCGAAATCCCAGCCTTCGGCCCAATAGTCCTCGGGCGCGAGACCTTCATCAAAAGGGTCAACGGCATCTTCGTCATTGATCGTTTCAATGTACAGTTCCTCGCCCGTCCTGTCGTAGTGCTCGAAGTCCAACAAGTCGGTACGACGCCGCGGCTCAGCCGTTAACCGAGGATTGACAAGGCAACTGAGTTCTTTGTATTCCGGCTTCATAAGCTGCTGTGTAGCTAATTATTCAGTGGGCGCGTCTGTAACTTCCGGCACTTCGTTCGTTTGCTCGGGCCGTTTTCTCCCGTGGCCGTAGACGTATTCGCCGAGTTCCATCTTTTTGGCCAAGGCGACTTGAAAGTGTGTCGCTGCCTCGATGAATTCCTGTGCGACCTTATGTACAGTATCGTGAATCTCATGAGCGACGTCGCGTGGATCTCGTTCGTCTTTGAACTGGCTGCTGATAGCGGCCATATCCAGAATGTCCGTGAGCTCAAAGTAATACGAAACAAGATCTTCGTTATCGGCACCCATCAACACATAAGCCGAAAGGTCGAGTTCCGACAGGGCTTGTTTAGTATTTTCGTGCTCGGCTGAATCTGCTAGATGAAAACCCGCGACGTTGCGTATCGCTCGAAGGTATTCTCTCGTTTTTTTATATTCGGGATTAAATACGATCTTGCGAAGCGGCACAAAGCTGTCCATCGTAAGGTGCCGAGTTTCGGTGGCTTTAAGGACATTGATCGATTCGTGCAGGTAACCGGCGAGAACGAATAGGCCGCGACGATACTGCCGTTTCGCGAGATACGTGTCAGACTTTGCGAACTGAGCGACACTCGTCATTGCAAAGAGCAGTGCGTTCAACATACGCCCCATCTTTACCATCATCAAAAAGTCAGGATCGTTCTTCAGATAGATCATCTGCGAAGGCTTTAACTTCAGATTCCAACTCTGGGAAAGGTCAGGTGCAGTCACCACCGGCTGTTTCTTTACTACCTTTCCCGCTCGTTTTCTTTTCTTTGATACAGGCATAGTTTGTTTGGGCTCCTGTTTAGAATTTGTGTGATCAGAATGGCCAGAGTAGGGCGGCTTGGTCGCGAATGTTTTCGGGTGGTTCGGGGTGATTAGAGGTGTCGCGTGGGTCGATCATATTGTCGAAGAGCTTTGCGGCTTTAGCATCGGCGACGAGGTCGCGGTTGAGGATGGAATACACGGCACGCTCGTAGTCCACCCATTCTTGGAGCGATTCGTAGTCACGTTTTATATCCGCGATGTCTTTGGCAGTTGCTGCGACCTGTTTTGCGATCTCGCCGTCGTCATTGGTGAGCACCTCGTACTGGTTCCGTAAATAAGCGGCACGTCGGGCATTGGACATTGCATCCCACCGGCGTTCGGCTTTGGCGTTGTCGGTCGACAGCATGTCTCTCTTATTTACCATAACTTAATTTCCTTTATGATCGACCCGTTTCGCGGTGCCAAAGGCCGGGAAGCTGATCGGAATTTTGGAACCGCTCTTCAGCAACGATTCCATACAAAGCTCGACCATCGCTTCGTCGTAGGCTACAGCTTTCTGGAGCATCGCGAGTTCGTCTTTCACTTTCGCTTCGAAGACTTTAATGGCGTCGGCGAGGCGTTTCATCTTCTTTTTGTCGAGCTTGAACCCCTTCGCGATATATTCCTCTTGCGAATTCAAACCCTCGTAAAAAGCCCTGAGCCAATTACACCTCTCAAGGTTCGTCCACCGCCCCCAGTCGCCACTCTCGAACGGCGAAGTGTTTGTAGTTGTAGGTATGCTTTCCATTACGCTTTCCCTCCCGCCGCAGCCGAGTCCCAATATTCCCGAATTCCATCGCCTGCCCCTTCACTTCTAAGCGTGTGAAATAAAGGCTTCGCATCGGTTGATGCGAAGCCCTTTTATTCGCACTGCACAAGACCTACGGCAATGCGATGAAATCGAGCCCTTCGATCGCGTCATTAACAGTGATAAGCCGCGGTGCGAACGTGAACCGCTTGCTTGCGACGGTGACGGTGTAGGTTTCGCCCGCCGTTACATCTTCAAATAGGTAATAGCCAAACGAGCTTGTTCGTGCTGAGAGGACGTTGCCTTGCTGGTCAGTGAGTTGAACGACCGCATTTCTGACACCGCTACCGTCGGCGGTCAAAACGCGTCCGCTAAGACTGACCCCCGCCGCACTTGGCGAAAGTGCGGCCGGGCCGGCCGACCAATCTGAGAATTGCGTTACGCTCGTCACGGTGAACGTGTTACCGGCGGCGTTTTCGATAGACGGGGAAACTTGAACGGTCAGATTCGTACTACTGCTTCGCTTGAATGCCTGGTAGCCTGCTTCCGTCCCATTGACGTCGCTGTCCACGTAATTGAAGGTTAAATCGGTCGTAATGCCGGAGCCTGTCAGAGACCAGAAACGCGAGAGTGACAAGGCTTGCGGCAATCCCAAAAGAAAATTGTCCGAGACCGACGCCGTCAGGCTGCCGGTGCCGTTGGTGTTGGCGAGGGTTAGCGGTGAGTAGTTGGTGCCGTCGCCGAGCGGATAAGTAAAGCTTGCGTTCACCGCCGCACAGAAATCTCGGCGGACGCTGCCGACGATATATGCCGAAGCCGAACCGCCCGTCAGATTGCCGCCGCATTGGACTTGAAGTTGTCCGATGTTCATTACCGAACTGATGGTCATTGTGCGCCCCGAAGGAATGATGCCGGTGAGCAAACCGTTCGGCACACCATTGTCCCAGTTGGCGGCATTGTTCAAATCGCCGTCCGCAATGGCAGTCGTGTTAAAGAACAGAACGCTGACGATATTGCTCGCTTGCCGCCCGACAAACAGACGATTGCGCGTCGCATCGAAGGCAAAAGTATTCGTGCCGCCGGCAACCGTGCCGACGACACTGTTGCCGCCGCTTGTGCCGTTGGTGATCAATCCGCTCGTGCCGCTTGCGCCGTTGCCGAAGGTAAAAGCGGAAGCATTAACAATCACCGGTGAAGGATTATCCCAAGTCGAACTGCGGACGACATAATTGCCGCCCGTCAATGCCGTGACTCCAAAATTGCCGACATTATCGTTTGCCCTCGAGCCGATCAGCGAGTTCGAGACGGAAACCGCGCCGACCGTGCCGCCTGCGCCGCTGCCCCACGTAAC
>JBBRUA010000127.1:0-8457 GCA_038248245.1 Pyrinomonadales bacterium
AACCGGAGACGACGCAGTTCTTCGCGGAGTTCATCTCCGTCGTCAGGCGGCGGTATTCTTCCACGCGGGAAACAGCACTTTTAAGGCAGAGCAGAGCCGCTTTCGCGGTAAGAAAGGCGAAACGAAAGAGCCGATCGAGCGCACCGCCGGTGTAAAAGCTGTTCAAAGACTTTTCGGTGAGCTCGGAACGCGCTATAAAGATCGTAACGGCGGTTACACACGGATTATCAAACTCGGCAAACGCAAAGGCGACAATGCTGAAATGGCGGTCATCGAATTGGTTGACAATCCGCACGAACTCGCCGCGAAAGGCTAATTTCTTCGGAGGATTGCCAAAATGAGCGATAATACTGCTTCATCGAAAGCACTTGACGAAATTGTTGTCGAAAAGAAAGGCGGAAAGAAAGCACGGGTGTCAGAGCCATCGTTAAACATGGATGAGATCCGTGCGTTGGCGGAACTTGTTGATGCCCATGGCCTGACCGATTTTGAGTTTGAGAACGAAAATATTCGCGTCAGGCTCAGCAAGATGACCGCGGCCCCGGTTTATCAGACGGCACCCGTTGGGCAGGTGCCTGTTGCGACAGCGGTCGCACCTACTGCGGCACCTGTTGAAGCAGCCGATCCGGATGCCGACCTTTTCAAGATAACGTCCCCGATCGTCGGAACGTTCTACCGTTCGCCGGGCCCTGATAAAGAATCGTATGTCAGCGAAGGCAGCAACGTTTCGCCCGACACAACAGTTTGCATCGTTGAAGCGATGAAACTGATGAACGAGATACAGGCCGAGGTTTCAGGCGAAGTCGTTAAGATCTATGTCGAGAACGGGCAGCCGGTCGAATACGGACAGCCGTTGTTTGGAATTAGGAAATAAGATATTAGCCACGAGTTTCACGAACATCACGAATCATTAGGAGATCTCTTTATTCGTGACATTCGTATAATTCGTGGCTAAATCTTTTTGTTTTATGCGAGAGATCAAGAAAATTTTGATCGCCAATCGCGGCGAGATCGCGATCAGGATCATCTGGACGTGCAAGGAAATGGGCATCAAGACGGTTGCCGTCTTTTCCGAGGCCGACCGTGAAGCTCTGCACGTGAAGTTTGCCGACGAAGCATTGTGCATCGGGCCGGCTTCATCGGCCGAGAGTTATTTGAACATTCCTGCGATAATCAGTGCGGCCGAGATCACGAATGTTGACGCGATCCATCCGGGTTACGGGTTTTTGGCAGAATCGGCGACATTCGCAAAGGTTTGCGAAGACTGCAACATTAAATTTATCGGTCCGAACGCGGGCGTGATCGCGATGATGGGCGACAAGGTTGAGGCCCGACGAACGATGAAGGCCGCTGGGGTGCCAATTTTGCCGGGCAGTCCGGAGCCGATCGAATCGGCCGCAGAGGCGATCGAGCTGGCGAAAGAAATCGGATTTCCGCTGATCATAAAGGCGGCAGCCGGCGGCGGCGGACGCGGAATGCGGATCGTTCGCGAAGAGAGCGAACTCGCAACGAATTTAGAACTCGCCCAGACCGAGGCTCTCAACGCTTTTAAGAACGGATCGGTGTATATTGAGCGATACATTGAACGGCCGCGACATATCGAGATACAGGTTTTGGCTGACGAACATGGAAACGTGATCCATCTCGGCGAGCGCGAATGTACGATCCAAAGACGACATCAGAAACTGCTCGAAGAAGCTCCGTCACCCGTGATTTCAAAAGAATTGCGGGATAAGATGGGAGCGGTCGCGGTGAAGGCCTGTCAGGAAATTGGTTATTCGAGTGCGGGAACTTTCGAGTTTCTGCTGGACGAGGACGGCAGTTTCTATTTCATGGAGATGAACACGCGTATTCAGGTCGAGCATCCGGTGACCGAGATGGTGACGCTTGCGGACATAGTTCGCAATCAGATCCGCATCGCGACCGGTGAGAATATCGGCTACACGCAGGATGACGTTCAGATCGTCGGACACTCGATCGAGTGCCGCATCAATGCGGAAGATCCGGTGAAGTTCACGCCGAGCCCGGGAAAGATCACGGCATTTAACATTCCCGGCGGTCCGGGCGTTCGGGTTGATACTGCGGTTTACCCTGGATATGTCGTGCCGCCTTATTACGATTCGATGATCGCGAAATTGATCGTCCACGCACCGACCCGCGAACTGGCGATCGCCCGCATGAGCCGGGCACTGGATATGATGGTCGTTGAAGGCATCAAAACCACGATTCCTCTCCATCAGAAGATCATGGCTGATGAGAAGTTTCGCAAGGGTGAATTCTCAACCAAATTCATGGAAGAGTTTAAGTACTAAGTTGATAATTTATAAGGTTTAACAGATAATCGTTAGAGATAATTAGTAGTTGTTAGTTATCAGATTTTAAATCAATTTTCGTGGTTACCGTTGCAGTTTTTGCGGAGTTACTGCGAGCAATAGGAGAGGCTTTTTTAGGCAAGTTTATATGGCGACAGTTAAAGAGTTAAAAGAACAGATAGTTACAGATTACAAAACGCACGATTCGGACACGGGTTCGTCACAGGTGCAGATCGCGTTGTTGACACAGCGCATAACCGAGTTGACCGAGCATTTCAAGATCCACAAGAAAGACAACAATTCGCGTCGCGGCTTGCTTATCATGGTCTCGAAACGTAGGAAATTGCTTGATTATCTCAAACGCGGTGATATTAATGAATATCACACGATCATTAAGAAACTCGGCTTACGCCGTTAAGTTTCCAGAGTTGCGGAGTTGCAGAGTTACGGGGTTTTTCTCACTCTGCAAATCGAAAACTCTGTAACTTATGAGTCGGCCGCTTCGGGCCGGGTAGAAAATAGAGATCACCAACGAAGAATTTGCCGGCGGCAGCTGAACGTGACAGCACCTAACGCTTCCGGACAAAAGGTGGTCATCGTCAAAATCGTTAGATCGCAGAGACGAAAGGGCTTCACGGCATACCCTTTCGTCTCTGTTTTTTATTTTGCACAAGGAAAATATATGACAAAAAAATATTTGAAAGAATCGATCAAGCTTGGAACCCAAGAATTGATCGTTGAGACCGGCAAGGTTGCCAAACAGGCTGATGGTTCAGTCGTGATCCGTTATGGCGATACGATGCTGCTGGTCGCGGCTGTATCCGCCCGCACTGCCCGAGAAGGGATGGACTTTTTCCCGCTAACGGTCGAATACCGTGAGAATTCGTTCGCCGCCGGCCGCATTCCGGGGAACTATTTCCGTCGCGAAGGTCGCCCTTCGGAAAAAGAAATTTTAACCTGCCGGATGATCGACCGTCCGGTGCGTCCGCTGTTCGCTGACGGTTATAGATTTGAAACGCAGATCGTCGCGTCGGTCATTTCGGCTGATTCCGATAACGATCCAGATGTGATCGCGATTACGGGTGCTTCGTGTGCTTTGTACCTTTCGGACATTCCGTTTAACGATCCGCTCGCCGGTGTCCGCATTGGTTTGATCGATGGAAAGTACATCATCAATCCAAGCTACGACGAACGCCGCGAATCAGACCTCAATCTTATCGTCGCCGGTACCGAAGAAGCGATCTGCATGGTCGAATGTGAGGCCAATGAGGTCAACGAGACGATCATGGTTGAGGCCCTGATGCTTGGTCACCGAGAGATCAAACGCCTTTGCCTGTGGCAGAAAGAGCTCGGAAAGGCATTGAATATCACGAAACGTGAGTTCGTTGTCCCGGCTCTCGACGCTAAAATTGTCGCTGATGTCGAAAAGAATTGGAGCGATAAACTCCGCAAGGCGCTTGATTCAACGGGCCGCGACAAGATCGAGGTTTATGCCGGTCAGGACGCTCTGAAGAAAGAAGTTATAGAAAGCTATCCGGAGAGCGATCCGGCCGCTCGCGGCACTGCCGGCAAGGCGTTCGGCAAGCTCAAGGAAAAGATCTTCCGCGAGGACATGCTTTCGAACAAACGCCGTCCGGACGGTCGCAAGTTCTCTGAGATCCGCGCGATCACTTGCGAAGTAGGCTGGCTGCCGCGTGTTCACGGTTCGGCCCTGTTCACCCGCGGCGAGACGCAGGCTATGGTCACAGCCACCTTGGGAACGAAAATGGACGGACAGTTCATGGACGATCTTGAGAAAGGCACGATCGACCGAAAGTTCATGCTTCACTACAATTTCCCGCCGTATTCGGTCGGTGAAACGGGCCGTTTTGGTTCGACATCACGACGAGAGACGGGCCACGGAAACCTCGCCCGCCGGGCGATCCAATTCGTGCTGCCTGACGAAGCTGATTTCCCCTACACAATTCGTATCGTTTCAGACATTACGGAATCAAACGGTTCATCGTCGATGGCTTCGGTTTGCGGCGGTATCATGAGCCTCATGGATGCCGGTGTGCCTATCAAGAAGCCGGTCGCCGGTGTGGCGATGGGACTTGTGATGGAAGGGAACCGCTACGCGATCCTCTCCGACATCGCCGGTGCCGAAGATCACTACGGCGATATGGATTTCAAGGTGACCGGTACCGCTGACGGTATCACTGCCTTGCAGATGGATATCAAGGTCGGCGGGATCAACGCGATGATCTTGCAGGAAGCTCTGGAGCAGGCACGAAAGGGCCGGCTGCATATCCTGGACATCATGATCAGTTCGCTAGCTGAACCGCGTGAACAGCTTTCCGAATTCGCTCCGCGGATCATTACGATCAATATCCATCCGGATAAGATCCGTGACGTTATCGGTAAGGGCGGATCGGTTATCCGTGCTATCACTGAGGAAACCGGTGCTAAGATCGACATTTCTGACGACGGAACGATCCTTATCGCGACGGCTGACGGCGAAGCCGCACAACTTGCCATCGCCCGCATCCGTGCATTGACGGCAGAGGCTGAGATCGGTGAGACGTACATGGGTACGGTTTCGCGAATCGTCGATTTCGGTGCGTTCGTTGAGATCATGCCTGGCCTCGACGGCCTTTTGCATATCTCGGAGATCTCGGATCAACGCGTGCGTGACGTTCGCGACGAACTCAAGGAAGGCCAGCAGATACTAGTAAAATGTATCGGCAAAGAAGGCAACAAGATCAAGCTTTCGCGTAAGGCGATCATCGCCGAGGAGCGTGCCCGCGACGAGTCGAGCGAAGGTTAGTTCTAAATCAACTTCCCTTTTTTAGGAAAACGAGACCGGTTATCACTATTTTGTGGTAGCCGGTTTCGTTTTGGGTGCCGCCAAAAATAAATTTTGCGAAAAAGGTGGGAAATTCTGGAAAAGGAATGCAATTAAGCCTTTTTTCCCGTAGAACTAAGAGATATACTGTATTTTTGGATATCAGAGAACTGAATTTGCAGAGAACAACGTGCATTTGCCTGCACTTTCTGCTATATTTTCGGGACTGCCCCAAAGATTCAATTCACAATAGAGTGCCAACGAACTGTGAAATTACATATTTTTTTCACGGAGAATAACGTTTAGTCAGGTACAGAAATGAAAAATATTAACCTCAGAATTGTCATGTCAGCGGTATGCTTGGCGTCGGTTTTGGCGGCCTTCACCAAGACCGAGGCCGGCCCGGTGCGTTTCGATCAGGTCGTTCAGATCATGAATGCGAAACCCGGCAGAGCCGAAACAGGCAGCTTTACCCGGCTGCGGGTCGCGAATTATTACGACGGCATAATTGTCGGCGATGACGACGATGACAAGAAAAAGGTAACGACGTCACCGCAGGACGGCCGTGTGATCACGGAAACGCGTAGCGAGATCGTTGAGGACACGGCGTGCAACTGTGATCAACCGGTGGTTCGCGGCGGATTCCCTAAATGGGCTCTGCTCGGGCTCGCCGCCATTCCTATTGCTTTCATTCTGATCAAACGCAAGAAAGACGAGCCCACGCCGACGGGACAGACGCCGACGCCGACGATTACTCCGACACCGACGCCGAAAACACCGACCCCGACCGTCACTCCGCCGGAGCCGGTTCCTGAGCCGATGACGATCCTCCTGTTCGGAACCGGACTGGCATCGATCGGACTTGCGGCCCGCAGACGCTTTGGGAAAAAAGGCAAGAGCGAAGGTGAGAAGGAAGAGGAATTGGATTAAGAGTAGGATGTGTCCCGTCTAAAAGGGCGGGACCCCGTTTCTCGATCCGTAAAAGTTTTCGGCGAATTAAACGTTCGCTAACCGAAGAGGAAATCAAAATGCGTTTTATTAAGTACAATTTTTTATTTGTCATCGGCATGATGCTCACGCTCGGAATTTCGAGTGCGATGGCGAGCAGCATGGACAAGCGTAACCGGGCACCGAAGGGCATGGGGACACTGAGCATTCAGACGACGCCGGTTTCGCTGCCGGTGAAGGTCAACGGGCAATACAGAGGCATGAGCGGTATCAGCGAGGGTGCGGAATTTTACCTTTCACCCGGCTTTCATACCGTGGAGGTCACGAGCCCTGACGGCAAAACGTTTATAAAAGAGATCGAGATCAGAAAAGGCCTCAAGCATTGCGTATGTCTCAGAATGGTCGAAGAAACGATCTCGAGGGCATGTCCGTATAGATTTTCTCTTGAAGGCCCAGAGCGGATCACGGAGGGCGACCTTGTCACCTTCGCCGCGATCAACTCGGGCACGGCCCCGATCCCCATTAGGTACGCGTGGAGGGTCTCGCCGGATTCGGTGCTTATTACCAGCGGTCTCGGAACACCGACGATCACGATCGATTCTAAGGGATTAGGCGGACGCACGATCGATGCCGAACTCGATGTCAACGACGATGTTTACGACGGCAAATGCCGACAGATCATCTCGGTACCGACAATGGTCGAAAGACTGCCGGAACCGCCGCCGATCGAGCGAGTGCTCTGCGATCAGTTCGACGCGAGAGCGGCTGACGAGGATAAGGCTCGTTTCGATAACTGTGTGATCAATGCACAGAACACGCCTGATTCGCAGCTCTACGTCATCATCTATCCGGGAACGGATCGTGCAAGCGTAACGCGAAACACCTACGAACGTCTGTCAAAACGAACGCTCGACTACATGGTCAAAAACCGCGGAATGGATCCGTCGAGGATCAGGTTCATCAAAGGCTCGCCGCGAACCAAAACCGCATATGAGATCTACATCGTCCCGACCGGTGCCGAACCGCCGATCGTTCGGTAAAGATCGATCAGACTCCACATCTGGGACGGACCGCAAGGTTCGTCCCTTTTTTTCTATTTAAGTGGGTTATTGACACCAACTGACGATACAAAGTAAGATGTGTAAATAAGAGGTCATTTATACACACTATGCGAACGAATATAGAGATCGACGACCGACTGATGAACGACATCTTAAAAGCCACCGGATTGAAAACCAAGCGTGAAGCGGTCGAACTTGCATTGCAAACGCTTTTACGACTTGAAAAGCAGACCGAATTTAGGAAACTCCGAGGGAAGGTCGATTGGCAGGGTAACCTTGAAGAAATGAGGTTAGACCGGTGATCTTCGTAGATTCGACGGTGTGGGTCGATTACTTTCGGGGGCTGAGCACCTCACAAACCGAAACGCTCGAAACACTCTTCGGCACCGGTGAGCTAGTCGTTGGAGATCTTGTTTTGACTGAAGTGCTCCAGGGATTTAGACTTGAAAAGCAATTTAATATTGCACTAGAACTCTTTAATACGTTGCATATTGTAAGGCTGGGCGGATATCAAATGTCTGTCCAGGCTGCGAGAAATTTCAGAATCCTTAGAGGCCACGGATATACGGTAAGAAAAACCATCGATTCGTTGATAGCTACTCGTTGCATAGCAGATAAACTTCACCTGCTTCATAATGACCGCGATTTCATTCCGTTCGAAAAGCACCTCGGACTTAAATGTGTTCCCTAGAAGCCTAGACGGAATGACCTTTTAATAGCCAGTATTTGAACGATTAATTAATAGTCAACCATGCCAGCACCAAATATTGAAACCATTGTCTCGCTCTCAAAACGTCGAGGGTTTGTTTATCCAGCTTCGGATATTTATGGCGGGCTCGGCTCGTCTTGGGATTATGGGCCGCTTGGCGTTGAACTCGCCAATAACATCAAGAAAAGCTGGTGGAGCTGGGTCGTTTACGAACGCGACGATGTCGAGGGCGTGGATTCGTCGATCATTCAGAACCGCAATGTTTGGAAATACTCGGGCCACGAAGACACATTCAGCGATCCGCTGGTCGATTGCCGCGATTGTAACGCTCGGCTTCGTCTCGATAAACTCGATGTCGATCGGGCGGACGGCAAGGCAAAATGCTCAAACTGCGATTCGAAGAATCTGACCGATCCGAAGGATTTTAATCTGATGTTTCGCACGACGGTCGGTGCGGCTTCGGCGGATGATGATCCGACGGCACTCGCGTACCTGCGGCCTGAAACGGCGCAGGGAATTTTTATCAATTTTAAGAACGTGCTCGATACTTCGCGTCGAAAATTGCCGTTTGGTATTGCACAGATCGGCAAGGCTTTTCGTAAC
>JBBRUA010000128.1:0-8456 GCA_038248245.1 Pyrinomonadales bacterium
TGAGCTACCTGCTCCAACACCTGCACCGATCAGTGCACCTTTCCCACCGCCGGCAATGGCTCCGATGATAGCTCCGGCACCCGTTCCGATAGCGACGTTCGAGCGATTACGATGTCTGCGGTAAAAGCTTGGCTTTTTGACGCGGACGTAGCTAACGCGGCCATTACGAACGACACGCTTAACGTAAGTTTGAGCGTCAACTGTCTGCGGAGCCGCAAACAGAAACATTCCGGTAAACAGTGACATCATCACAAAAGCAAATATAAATTTCTTCATTTTCATACTGTATTTTCTCCCAATTCACAAAATATTTCTTGGAGAGAGTAACATTCTGAGACCGACAGGAGGATGGTCTCATTTTAAGAAGTTGCCCGTATGTACGGTGCCGTACATTTCTTTCATCCTTGAACGATCGGCTCAAATCCTCTAACATTGGAAAACTGTTTCTAAAATTTAACATTGATCGCCGAACGAACAATAACGCTCGTAGTCGATCGATCATTTTTCTAACGATCAAAGATCAGGGAGTACCTCGTGAATCAACCAGCTTATAAACGGAAAATGGCATTCGTTCTCAACGTCGCCCTTCTCATCCTTCTGTCATTTGCTACTACGTCTACTTTTGCTCAGAAAACTGCCGAGATTAAGCCGTCCGTTGGTACGGCGACGCGATTTAGCATTTCGCCGCCGCTTCGCACGATGAAGATCGACGATCGCGCAAAACAGCCGAAGGGCGAGGACGACCGCGGGAACGGCGGAGCGATCGACGATAACCGTCATGAACCCGATCCGGCTCTCCAACGTTGGCACGGCGAAGGCATCTTCAGCGGTAAGGACGCGATCCCGCCGACCGGTGTAAGTTTTGACGGAATGACTAACACAACCGGTTCTACTCCGCCTGACACGGTCGGCGATGTAGGGCCTAACCATTATGTGCAGATGGTTAATTCCCGTTTTCAGATCTTTAGCAAGACCGGCACGCCGCTATTCGGGCCTGCGAATATTAACACTTTATTTGCCGGATTTGGCGGGCCTTGTCAGACACAGAACTCCGGCGATCCCGTAGTTTTATATGACCAATTGGCGGATCGTTGGCTACTGACTCAGTTTACGGCGACCGGCCCGGAGTATTTCAACTGTGTCGCCCTATCGACGACGAACGACCCGACCGGCACTTACTATCGATGGGCTTTCTCAACCGGTACAAACTTTCCTGACTATCCTAAATATGGCGTATGGTCCGACGGTTATTACATCGCAACGAGAGAATTCGCCGGTGGTTCCTCGTACACAGCGGTCGGTGCGTATGCATTGAACCGCGAACAAATGATACTCGGCAACCCGGCACCACAGGTAGTGTCATTCCTATTTCCCCGCGGATCCGAGCCATTCAAGGTCGGTGACGGAATTCAGCCGGCCGATATCGACGGCAATATTCTGCCTCCTACCGGAAGCCCTCAATACTATGTTGGGTCGATGGACCTCGGCGGCCCGTACGGAGCCCCGGCCGACGCCTTGAACCTGTTTAAATTCGTCGTCAATTGGACCACTCCAGCAAACTCGACCTTTACATTGAGCAACCAGATAAATACGGCTGCATTCGATTCAATATTTCCCTGTACGCCGTCTTCCAGAGCTTGTATTCCTCAGCCGGGCACAACGACAAAGCTGGACATCCTTTCGTATCGTCAGCGTCCGCTTCACAGGCTGGCTTATCGTAATTTTGGGTCGTTCGAATCCCTCGTCACAAATCAATCCGTCGAGGCAACGACCGGTATCGCAGGTATTCGCTGGTGGGAGATCCGCAGCCCGAACTCCTCGCCGGTACTTTATCAGGAAGGCACCTACTCGCCTGATAATGTTCACCGCTGGATGGGAAGTCTTGCAATGGATCGCAAAGGTAATATGCTGCTCGGCTTCAGCGTCTCGGATGCCACGACCGTTTTCCCCGGAATTCGCTATACCGGACGATTTTCGACCGATCCGCTTAATACTATGCCGCAGGGCGAGGGAACCGTTATTGCAGGGGCCGGATCACAAACCAGCACGGGCAGCAGGTGGGGTGATTACAGCTCGATGAATATTGATTCGGTTGACGATTGTACATTTTGGTACACGACTCAGTATTATGCCGCTACCTCGACGACAACCTACCGCACTCGGATCAGCTCGGTAACATTCCCTGAGTGCGTTGCTCCATCGGTTCAGAATGTGTCCGTCTCAGGCCGCGTATTAACGGCGTCCGGCAGACCGATCAAGGGAGTGATCGTCAAGTTACAGGCGACCGGCGACGGAACTGTCCGCTCGGCTCGGACGAGTTCGTTCGGCTATTATCGGATCGGCAATGTGCCGGCAACCGAGACGTACATTCTCTCTGGCACCGCGAAACGTTACACGATACCATCGCGAGTCATTTTTGCTGCTGATAATATTTCGGATGCCGATTTGGTCGCCCCTGATCCGGTGGACTGAATTTTATGAGCATTTTTGAACAAACAACCCGACCAGACGTCGATCTGTTTTACTCGAAGAGAGACAGGAACGATCCGCGTTTGGGCGAGATCGTGTCAGCCGATCCGGAACACTACGGGTCGGCCGACATAGTTATTCTAGGTTGTCCGCAGGACGAAGGCGTCCGAAGAAACGATGGTCGCAGCGGCGCGGCTGACGGCCCCGATAAGATCCGCGAGCAGTTCTATAAATTAACGCCGTTCAATATCAAGAAACGGATCTTTGACCTCGGAAACGTGGCCATCGGTTCAACGCTAGAAGAGACTCACGACACTCACACCGCGATCGTTCAGCAGGTTTTGCGTGACGACAAGCGTTTGATCGTATTGGGAGGCGGGAACGATATTTCCTATCCGGACGGCGTAGCGATGGCCGAGGTTTACGGCGCCGATTGGTGGATCGGGGTTAATATCGATGCCCAGCTCGATGTCCGCATTGCTGAAGAGCGAAACAGCGGCACTTCATATCGCCAGTTGCTCGAAGGTGGCCATTTGCTGCCGAAATATTTTTACGAGGTCGCATATCAGACGCATCTGGCATCGCCCATTTATTACAATTACATCCGTGAACTAGGCGTTAATCGTATTAGCCTCGAACTTTTGCGTTCCCATGCCGACGTCGATACTGAAATAAAGGAGCAGATACGTAAACGATTCATTGGTCACAGCTCAAGCTTGAATACATTCTTTGGCTTCGATATGGACGCTGTCCGCTCAGCAGACGCGCCGGGAACGTCTTCCCCATCGCCGCTCGGCCTCCGAGCCGGCGAATTCATCCAACTCGTCAAATACGCCGCTTCGCTCGCGAACACAAAAATAATCGAGTTCACAGAGGTGAACCCGAAATTTGATCAAGACGACCGCACCACAATGCTGGTAGCGATCGGGATGCATAGGTTTTGCTCGGGCATCTCCTAGCGATTCATTTTCAAAGAGGAAAAAGTATTGAATACGATAGAAAATACCTTTTCAAACCCGGTATTAGACGCGGCGCCCCGACGCCAATCTAAAAATAACTAAAACAACAATTGCTCCAACTATCGACGACAAAAAACTCGGAATCGAGTTACCGATATTGTTAAAGTTGCTTATCATCGGGTAACCGACCATTGTCCCGATAAAACCACCCACAACGGCACCCAGAATCCCGAGAATTGTCGTTAAGATAAGACCTCCGCCGTCAGCACCGGGCATTACAAGTTTCGCAACGTAGCCCGCGAGAAAACCGAGAACCAACCAAATTAATAGTGAAATCATTTTATTCTCCTGTAATTAAGATTTTCACCGAATATTCTCTTCTTGTATGTGCGCCAGCATACGCTTTTGCAGAAAAGATATGCCGTGTTTCCAAGTAACTAAATACCGAGCAAACTTGACACTTTTCCACAGCTTTGGCATTCTTTAGGTTCGCTTTTCTCATGAAGTGCGAGGTTTAGTCTCTTAGCTCAGTTGGTAGAGCATTACCTTGACAAGGTAGGGGTCAGCAGTTCGAGTCTGCTAGAGACTACCATTTTTATTTTTCGATAAGATGCTTACAAAGTATTTTGCTGTTTTTATAACTACTACGACACGCTTCTAATGGCGTGACAATCGCGGTGTCCGTTGGGTACTGTAAAGCAAAATCGCTCTTATCGGATCAAATCTATTTTAGTAGTAGTGAACGAGTAAATCGTTAATTGTAAATGTTGATCGATAGGAGTGACGAGAGCTTTCGTTTCATCTTGTCTGCATATATCGTGGATAGAAGATCTATTTACGACTTACTTTTAATTATTTACCAGATATGAGCGAATTAAACGTAAAATACGGCGACAGCCAGCGGACCATTCCGGCACCGGCGACGGTTTTGGATGCTATCAAAGCATTCGATCGCGACGTGCTGAAAAAATCGCTTGCGGCGAAGGTCAACGGCGAGGAAGTCGATCTGAATACATCTTTGTCCCAGACGGATGAGGTGCTTTCGATCGAGGCCATCACCTCTGACAGCCGTGACGGCCTCGAGGTTATACGTCATTCGACCGCTCATTTGCTCGCTGCTGCGATAGTCGATCTTTTCCCGGGAACAAAACTCGGTATCGGCCCGGCCCTTATGGAAGATCCGCGTTACGGATACTTCTATGACGTGATCGCCCCGCGAACATTAACCGAAGCCGATCTACCGGTCATCGAAAAGAAGATGAAAGAGATGGCGAAACGCGATCTCAAATATCGCCGCGAAGACATCGAAAAAGCTAAGATCCTCGATATTTTCAGCGAACGCGATGAACCGCTCAAGCGCGAATTGATCGACGAAAAGGTTTCTGACAGCGCGAGCATTTATTACATTGACGGTTCGGAGTTCATTGATTTTTGTCTTGGGCCGCACGTTCAACATACCGGCAAATTAAAAGCTTTCAAGTTGCTCGCTCTTTCAGGTGCATATTGGAAAGGCGATGCCGAGAAAGAGCAGATGCAGCGCATCTACGGAACGGCGTTCGCGAAACAGGAAGAACTCGACGCGTGGCTGCTTCAGCGTGAAGAAGCGGAAAAACGCGATCACCGAAAGCTCGGCCGCGAACTAGACCTTTTTTCGATCTCCGATGAATACGGCGCCGGATTGATCCTCTGGCATCCGAAAGGCGGCATCGTCCGCATGGAAATGGAGCGACTCCTGCGCGAAGAACTTGAGCAGCGAGGTTACAGCTTCGTCTTCACCCCGCATATCGCCAAACGCAATCTATGGGTGACGAGCGGCCACGAAGGCAATTATGCCGATTCGATGTACGCTCCGACGAGCATTGAGGACGAAGAATACCGCCTCAAGCCGATGAATTGCCCGTTTCACATCGGCATTTACAAGGCAAGCCCGAAGTCATACCGTGACCTCCCGCAGCGTTATTCCGAAATGGGCACTGTTTATCGTGCCGAATTGTCCGGAACGCTCCACGGATTGATGCGTGTTCGTGGCTTTTCGGTCGATGACGCTCATCTTTTCGTGCGGCCTGATCAGGTGCATGCCGAGGTTGCTGATTGTCTCGACTTTGCGATCAAGGTTTTTGATACTTACGGTTTTGATAAGGTTAAATTTGAACTCTCCGTTCGCGGCGGTGCGGAGAATAAGGGTTACCTTGGCTCCGACGAAGACTGGGCCGCTGCGGAAGATCAGCTTGCCAGTGCCTTAAATGAGCGAGAAATAACGTACGAACGCATCGAGGGCGAGGCCGCTTTTTACGGTCCAAAGATCGATATAAAGATCGAAGATGCTATCGGTCGAGTATGGCAGCTCGGTACTATCCAGCTTGATTTTAATTTGCCGGAACGTTTCGAACTCGAATACACCGGCGACGACAACCTTAAACACCGACCGTTTATGATCCACCGGGCATTGTTCGGTTCGATCGAACGATTCTTCGGAGTGCTGATCGAGCATTACGCCGGTGCGTTCCCGCTATGGCTCGCCCCGGTTCAGGTTACGGTACTCCCGATCACCGACCGGATCAACGATTATGCGGATCAGATAGCTGCAACTTTGAGAAAAGCAGGATTTAGAGTGGAATCGAACACAAAATCTGATAAAATCGGAGCGAAAATACGTGACGCTCAGATGCAGAAGATTCCGTACATGCTTGTACTGGGAGATCAAGAGCTCGAAAGCGGCCAGGTTGCCGTTCGCGAGCGTAAACAAGGAGACATCGGTGCGATGTCGTTGGAAGAGTTCATAGGAGTCATCTCGGAGCAAAAAGCTTCGCGAAGTCTCTGAGACCGGTAATTATTGCAGGAGGCATTTATCGCAAGACGATTTGGTGGAAATAGATTTAAGCCGCGGTTTAGAGAACCGTTGCACCGGACCAATGAACGCATTCGCGTTCCATCCGTTCGGGTCGTGACCGAGGATGGTGAGGCTTTAGGCGTGATGGATGTGCGTGATGCCATTCAGGTGGCGAGAGATCGAGGTATCGACCTCGTCGAGATCGCCCCGAACGCAAAACCGCCGGTTTGTAAGTTGATCGATTACGGTAAGTTTCTCTACGAACAAAAGAAACGTGCCCACGAGGCGAAAAAGAAGCAGGTCACAGTTCAGGTCAAAGAGATCAAGTTTCGCCCCGGTACCGACGATCACGACTACAATTACCGTATGGAGCACGCCAGGCAGTGGCTCGGCGAAGGTGATAAGGTCAGAGCGGCGATCGCGTTCCGCGGCCGTGAAATGACCCACCGTGAGCTCGGTGCCAAGATCTTGAAAAAGCTGACGCTCGATCTCGCCGAATTGGCAGATGTCGAGGTTTATCCAAAAATGGAAGGCTATCAGATGTTCACCATCTTTAACCCTAAGAAGGCTAAGGTGGCAGACGCGAAGAAGTCCACGGAAGCGGCGACCGACAAAAAAGCTGCAAAGGTTTCGGAAATTGATTCTATCGAGGCGGATGACGAAGCTCCGGCCCCAGTGAAAAAAGCCCCAAGGGTTCCAAAAGCGAAAGCTGAACCAAAGGCCGAACCAAAGGACGACGACGAAATATTTTAAGGAATTACATTAGGTAGTTCACGTAAGTTATTAACAGGAGAGAGGTTATGCCAAAACTAAAAACACACAAAGGCGCCGCAAAACGCTTTCGCTCGACAGCGTCGGGCAAATTCAAACGCGGACACAGCCACGCACGTCACATCTTGACGAAGAAGACCAGCAAACGTAAACGCAATCTTGATATCGATTGCTTGGTATCCGAAGGCGATCAGAAACGCGTCGAAAAGATGCTGCCATACGGACGGAATTAAACAGTTGGCAGTAAACAGTACGCCGAACGCAGCTTTTTATAGATGCCCACCGCCACTGCCGACTGCCTACACTAGAAGAGTTAGAAAGTAGGAGTAGAAGACAATGCCTAGAGCAAAACGTGGTAATAAACGTCTAGAGAAACGTAAAAAAATATTAGCCTTAGCCAGAGGCTATCGTGGAACGAAATCGAAATTGTACCGCTCGGCCAAAGAGTCGGTCGAACGCGCACTTAATTTTGCCTATACCGGCAGAAAGCTGAAGAAGCGTGATTTTCGTAAATTGTGGATCGTCCGTATCAATGCGGCGTGCCGTCTGAACGACATCAAGTATTCGCAGTTCATTCACGGCCTCAACTTGGCCGAGATCGAACTCGACCGTAAAGTCCTCGCCGACCTCGCCGTAAAGCAGCCGGAAGCATTCGCTGCCGTTGTTGGCCAGGCTAAAGACGCGATCGGCAAACACGCTCCGGCGGCGGCATAGTTCATTACTATGACAGAAGAGCTTGATCAGGTTCGGAAAATTCAGGAAGCGTTCGAGCAGGAGTTCGAACGCTTTGCTGATTTGCGTGTCGATAGTGTCAGTCTGACCGATGCCGAGGCTTTGCTCCGCGAGATCGGCGAAATGAAGATCAAAAGCACAGGCAAAAAGTCTGAGATTGCCGGCGCAATGAAGTTGATCGGAAAGGTCGCTCCTGAACAACGCGGTGAATTCGGCCAGTTCGTTCAGGCGGTAGAGAAAGGTATTGTCGCAAAGATCGATGATGTCGAAACGAAGCTTTCTCAGTTGATCTCGAATGCGAAGATCGAACGAGAGCGACTCGACGTAACCTTACCGGGAACGCGTCCCAGGACGGGACATCTTCATTTGATCACGATTCTCCGGCAGCGGGTCGAGGATATTTTTGTTTCGATGGGATATGCGATCGAGGATGATCGCGAGATCGAGACAGATTATTATAACTTTGACGCTCTGAACATTCCCGAAGGCCATCCGGCACGTGAATCTCAGGATACTTTTTACACGACAGACGGTTTTGCTCTGCGTTCGCAGACATCGACTGTGCAGATCAGGGCAATGGAACGCCGCGGTGCTCCGATACGCATAATTGCACCAGGCAAAGTCTTTCGCCGCGATACGCCTGACATGACCCATGTGCCGATGTTTCACCAGATCGAGGGTCTATGCGTCGATAA
>JBBRUA010000129.1:0-8421 GCA_038248245.1 Pyrinomonadales bacterium
GATTCGCTCCACCGCCAGATCGTCTCCATGATCGACGAAGCTGTCGAGTGCGAAATGCAGTTCGCCGACGATATTCTCAGCGGCGGCGTCTCCGGCCTGTCGGTCGGCGATATGCGTCAGTATCTTGAGTTCATCGCCGACCAGCGGCTCGTGATGCTCGGCATGCAAAAGGTTTACGGAGCAAAAAATCCGTTCTCGTTCATGGATCTCCAAGACGTCCAAGAACTAGCCAACTTCTTCGAACGCCGCGTCTCAGCCTACCAGGTCGCGGTCGCGGGTGATGTGAGTTTTAACGAAGCGTTTTAGTTGGGAGTTTGGAAAAGATCATCATATTGAGTTCGGAGCGCGAGATGTTTCCGTCTTTTTCCTACGATCTATTATTTATCATGCTCTCGACTAATTCCATTTTTTGAAGTTCAGTCCAGAGGATTGAATCAAAATAATTTTTTATTGATGAAAATTCGTGTCTTGAGATGAAGCGATTATGAGTGATTATCTGCTTGCCTCAACCTCTCCGAAGCTTTCAAAGTTTGATATAACCTTGGTTAACAAGAAAGACTCTATTGGATGTAAAAATTATGAACAACTTAAAAAAAGCTCTCGTGATGTTCGGTATAACAACCGCAATTATTTTGGCCGTTAATTTATCAGCGACGGCGCAGGCCACTCGCATCTCGTTTGAAAAAGGTAAATCAGAGAAAACGATTTCCGTAGCTCTTCCGGCAAAGGGCAAAAGAACTTTCGTTTTGTCAGTGGGTCTAAAGCAAGCAATCAATGTCAATGCACTGACAAACCAAAGCGGGTTGGGATTATCGTTCAGCTTATTGCACGCTGTCAAAGCGGACAAATTCGAAGATTATGAAGGCGGTTTAACAGTCTTAACCGGAGGAAAGGGAGACTATGTTTTTTCGGTTTCAAACAATAAAAACGCATCGGTGGCATTTAGGATGAAAATTCGTGTAGGTGCGGCGAGTGAATACGAAGGCGGGCAATAGCGGTATATAAAAGTAAAGTGATTAAAACGCGATTTTCAGCTAATCGCAGAATCAGAAATTCGCCGTGAATCAGTTGAATCACTCGTCGGTTTGCAGACGGGAGTTTTCAGTATGACGAACTAGAAACAGATTCGCTGATAAGGAAAAACCGACCATTACACGATTGCTTTAAGAATTCCCGATCAAGTCGGAAAATATGATCCTTTTTCTGTCTGAGGATTGAGATAATTGGTAAACTAATCGTTTAAGTTAAAAGGTAGGAGCGAATGAGATATGATTTCTCATTCGCTCCTTTTTTCGCTCTCGTGTGCGGCAATCTCGCGTTCGTGGTTGAGTTTGGCGGAGATGATTCAGCTGGATAAAGTGCAGATCATTTCTTGTACGGCGGCGATCACGAAAAGGATCTTTTCAATCAGGTTGCCCACTAATATTAAGCGATTCGACTGTATGGAACATTTTGACGTCTTAATTATCGGTGCAGGGCTTTCGGGGATCGGTGCTGGGGCGCGGTTTCGGATGGATTGTCCGGGGAAGACATTTGCGACCCTTGAGGGGCGAGAGCGGAGCGGCGGGACTTGGGATCTGTTTCGATATCCGGGGGTTCGTTCGGACTCGGATATGTACACGCTTGGGTATCGATTTCGTCCGTGGAATGAAACCAAAGCTCTCGCCGACGGACAATCGATACTTAATTATATCCGCGAAACGGCTAAGGAATACGATCTCGATAAAGAAATTCGATACGGACATCGCCTAACGCGTGCCGAATGGTTTTCGCAAGATTCGCGATGGACGGTCGAGGCGGAAACGCGACCGGTAGGGAGTGTGTCTTCCGCTGACACAGAGGTGAAACACTTCACCTGTAACTTCCTGTATCTCTGCACAGGTTATTACGATTACGACGCCGGCTACACGCCGGAATGGGCCGATTTCGACAAATACAAAGGCACGATCGTCCACCCTCAAAAATGGCCGGAAGGTCTTGATTACACCGACAAGAAAGTCGTAGTGATCGGCAGCGGAGCAACCGCAGTTACGCTTGTTCCGGCGATGGCTGAGAAGGCTGAGCATGTAACGATGCTCCAGCGTTCGCCGACGTATATCGTGTCGATGGCCGCCGAGGACAAGATCGCGAATTTCTTTCGCCAGCTGTTGCCGAACAAGGCTGCGTACGCAGTTTCGCGTTGGAAAAACATCGTGCGGCAGGCCTTTTTTTATAAGTTCTCAAAGAACTTTCCGGGCACCATGAAACGACTGATCGACAAAGGTGTCCGAAAAGAGCTCGGCGAACTCGATCCGCAGGAGCATTTCACTCCGAATTATGATCCTTGGGATCAGCGTCTATGCGTAGTGCCGGACGCCGATCTCTTCAAATCGATGACCCGCGGGCGAGCATCCGTCGTCACCGGAAATATTGAAACGTTCAATGAAAATGGCGTTCGCCTGACAAACGGCGACCAACTCGATGCTGACATCATCATCACCGCGACCGGCCTCCAGCTCAAGCTCATGGCCGGCCTTACGCTACTCATTGACGGAGAAATTGTCGATCTGTCGACCAAAATGGCTTACAAAGGGATGATGTACAACGACGTGCCAAACCTCGCACAGGCGTTTGGCTACACAAATGCGTCTTGGACGCTGAAATGCGATCTGACAAGCGAATATGTATGCCGAATTTTGAAGTACATGGATGCGAACGGTTACGCGAGTTGCACCGCAAGGCTCAACGATCCGAGCATCAAACGAATACCGGTGCTCGATTTTAATTCAACATACATCGTTCGCGAACTCGACAAACTACCGAGCCAAGGTTCGAAACCTCCGTGGCGGCTTCACCAAAATTACTTCAAGGACTTGTCAATGCTAAGATACAGCCGGCTCGATGACGGCACTTTGGTGTTTGCAAAGGCGGCCGACTCCATCTAATTCCCAGAAAAAACAGTCCGAGTTCTGTGTTTACTGCGTTCATCTGTGGCAAACTTCTAATTAGAAATGAAGATATTTCACGGTACAGAGAATGCGAATATATTGAGGCCGACGGTCGTGACGCTTGGTGTATTTGATGGATTGCATCTTGGGCATCAGCGGATAATGGAGACGGTTGTCGAGCGGGCGGCGGCGGTTGGTGCCGTGCCGACCACGATTACTTTCGATCCGCATCCGCGCTCCGTGTTGCATCCGGAATCTGCTCCGCCGTTGCTTCAAACGCTCGATCAGCGACTCGCGAATCTGGAAGTTCTGGGCATCGAACAGGCGATCGTCATTCCTTTCACTGCAGAATTTTCACGTCAGCCGGCGGAAGATTTCCTCGCCGACATCATTCGCGACCGCCTCCATGCAAAAGAGGTTTATCTCGGCAAAGGTTTCGCCTTCGGACGGAACCGCGGCGGCACCATCGATCTGTTACGGGAAAAAAGCATCGAGCTTGGGTTTGTCGCGGACGAGGTCGGCGAGGTGCAGCTTCGCGGACGGCGTATCAGTTCGTCGAAGATACGCAAATTACTCGACAGCGGCCACGTAAATCTCGCCCGCCGAATGCTGGGCCGACCGTACGGTGTTGAGGGTGTCATTATTCGCGGCAATCGACGCGGCCATACCATTGGCTTCCCCACGGCTAATTTAAAACCGCACAACCGCGTTATTCCGCGGTATGGCGTCTATGCCACCGCGACGCTCATAGACGGCACCTGGCGAAAAAGCATCACAAACATTGGCGTTCGCCCGACTTTTGAATCCGATGCGGAGCCATCCATCGAAACCTATATATTCGACTTCGATGGCGATCTTTACGGTGACGTGCTTCGGGTTCGCTTTCTACACCGTATCCGCGATGAGAAAAAGTTCTCGGGACTCGACGAACTAAAGGCTCAGATCGAAAAGGATTCGAACCGCGCAAGGAACTATTTCCGCCACGAAGGCGTAAATAATATGCTCGATCTGCTTTGATAGCTCCTTAATTAATGAACGAAGTAATTACAAAAAATACAGCCACGGCCAACGCTCTGACCATTTCGAATCCGATTATAAACGGGAAACTTTCCGATCGAGGCAGTTCAGTCAATGTGGGCGAGTCAGGCAAAGACGGTGGTTCGGGCGGATTTCGCAGTTACTTGCGGCTGTTTCAAATCTCGCGAGTGATCTCGATGCTGGCGATGTATCTTTACCTCGATCAGTTCGACATGCACCGTGTCCAGCAGGTCAGGAACAAGAAGACCAGAATGAAAACTGCGTCGCGGCTGACGCGTTTGGCAGTGTACGGCGAAAAGCTCTACTCGTTACGTTTGTGGGTCATCCATCGATTTACGGCGTTGCTTCGCCGATTCGTTATCGGTTCGAACGTGAACCGTTTGCAGAATCAGGAGAAGCAAGCAGTTTGGTTAAAGAACAAATTGATCCAGCTCGGGCCGACCTTTATCAAGATCGGCCAATCGATGGGCACGCGCGCAGATCTTCTGCCGTTGCCGTTTGTAAAGGAACTTGGCGAACTGGTCGATAGCGTCCCGCCGTTTCCGAACGAGATCGCTTTTGCCCGCATCGAGGAGGAACTCGGCCGAAAGATCAGTGACGTTTACGCCGAATTCGAACTCCGGCCAGTCGCTGCTGCGTCTTTGGGGCAGGTTTATCGTGCTCGCCTACATTCTGGCGAAGAGGTTGCGGTCAAAGTGCAGCGGCCAAATCTCGAGGCGACCGTTAAAGGCGATCTTATCATTCTCAAAAAGGTCGCTAGGTTCGCCGAACGCTTTCCAAAGCTTAGCGAGAATGCGGACTGGAGCGGAATGCTGCGCGAATTTGATGTGACGATCCACGAAGAAATGGACTATACTGCCGAGGGCAAAAACGCCGAGCGCTTCCGGGACAATTTCAAAACGTGGTCGAATATTCACGTACCCAAGATCTACTGGAATGCAACTTCGTCGAAAGTGCTAACGATGGAATTCATTAACGGCACAAAGGTCACGGATCTCAGTGAACAGGTTCAGCGAAATATTTCGCCGGAGAAGGTAAACCGTTTACTGATAAAGACTTACCTAAAACAGCTCCTTGAGGATGGATTCTTCCACGCCGACCCGCATCCCGGCAACCTGCTCGTGATGCCGGACGGACGCGTCGCATTTTTTGATTTTGGAATGGTCGGCCGCATCTCACCGGAACTGCAGGCGAAGATGATTGACGCCTTTTTTCACGTGGTCAGTAAAGACGCCGCCGGCATCGCACAGGATCTGATCGAGCTTGATTTCTTAAAGGACGGAACGAGCGGAAACGTCGTGAAACCCGTCGTCGAAAAAATGTTCGAGTTTCATCTCGACCGAAAACTTAAGGACGTCAATTTTAAAGAGTTGACGTACGATTTGGCCGACGTAATGTACGATTATCCGTTTCGCCTGCCGTCGAATTTCACCTACATTATGCGTGCCTTGATGACTCTCGAAGGCATCGGCATCATCACCGATCCGGAGTTTAACTTCTTTGAAACCGCCAAGCCTTACGCCAAGGAATTTATGCTCCGCCGCGAGGGGAATGATTTCCGCAAGATCTTTGTAGACAAACTGATGGGCCGCGAAGATGGCGGTAAAATCGACTGGGACAGAACATGGAAGCTGGCAAAGATGGCCTTCAAAACGGTCTTGAATACCGTCAAAGAGAAGTGACCGATGGATCGAAAGGCGTTCGCGACGATTATTATCGCGCCCGGGAACTCGTTCTTAAGTTCGGCTGGAACTCAACCTGTTTTCAGATAGTAAATCCGGGCATCGAATATTGGTTTGGTGAGGACGGCGGCTCAGTGGTCGGGTACGTTACGTCGGGACGCTCACGCGTCGTCGCCGGGGCTCCTGTTTGCCGTGAAGCAATGCTGCCGCAGGTCGTCGAAGCATTCGAGAGTGATGCCGCTAGTTCAAAACTGAAAGTCTGCTATTTCGGAGCCGAGGCAAGGCTTGAAACTGCTCTCCAGAGCTCTACTGATCACGCGAGAGTTCTGCTCGGTGCCCAACCGGTTTGGGATCCGTCCCATTGGATCGATATCGTCGAGCGGCACCCGTCACTTCGTGCTCAGCTAAATCGGGCACGCAACAAAGGTGTTTCGATCCACGAATGGCCCGCTAGCGAAGCTCACGGCAATGAGCGGCTTAAGGAATGCCTTCGTCTGTGGCTAGATTCCAAGGGCCTGCCGCCGCTCCACTTCGTTGTCGAACCCGACACCCTCGAACGGCTTGAGAACCGCCGGATTTTTGTTGCCGAACAAGGATCGGCGGTCGTTGCTTTTCTCGTCCTATCGCCCATTCCGGAACGAAATGGCTGGCTTACCGAGCAGTTTCCACATCATCCGCTTGCACCGAACGGAACCGTCGAACTAATGATGGATGCGGCAATCAGAGTCCTCGCGACGGACGGATTCGAATACGTCACTTTGGGATTGTCGCCGTTATCAAAGAGAGCGAGCATCGAGCCTTTCAATAATCCGCTATGGCTGAAAATAATGCTCGCTTGGATGCGTAAACACGGACAAAGGTTCTATAATTTTGATGGGCTGGATGCGTTCAAATCGAAGTTGCGGCCCGAACGATGGGAACCGGTTTTCGCGATCTCTAACGAACCTAAGTTTTTAGGAAGCACACTTTATTCGATAGGACTGGCGTTCACCGAAAATGCCCCGTTTCGCGTCATCGCGAAGGGTCTGGTCAGAGCGGCCACGACAGAGGCTCGTTGGTTGAAACAAAGCTTAGCTAAAACTAATTTATAAGTGGTTTTGCTCTCATCCTGGTGTTGCTGTGGTGGTTCGCAGTGGTTCGCTCGCAAGTTATGAGTCCAGACATGGTCAGCATCGTACACATTCAAGACGATTTCCAGATTACGGACCTGAATAATAATTTCTGGTCCGCCGCTTCGGAGGTTTTGGTCGATAGGTATTGGTCAGGCCTCACGGCACCCGAAGGCAGGCATTTTGCCGCGGGTTTAATTTGGTCAAATACTGCGCTTTACGTGCGATTCGAAGCAAACCAGGTTGAACCACTTGTCGTTTCGGAAAAGCCCGACATCACCTCAAAGACAAACGGACTCTGGGATCGAGACGTTTGTGAGATATTTATCGCGCCGGACAAGAACAAGCGAAATAAGTATTTTGAATTCGAGATCGCGCCGACCGGCGAGTGGATAGATCTGGGCATTGAGGTTAAGCGAAAAAAAAGCCTGACCGATCTGGACTACAACTCCGGAATGACGTCCGCCGTTCGTATCGAAAACGAAAAGGTTGTTATGGCTATTAAGATCGAGTGGAAGGCTTTTGGGAAGACTCCGAGATCAAAAGATATATGGCTCGGCAACATTTTTCGCTGCGTCGGCAAAGACCCGACTCGCGGCTACCTCGCGTGGCAAGCGACAAAAACGAAACAGCCAAGTTTTCACGTGCCGTCTATGTTCGGCGAGTTTGAATTCGTAAAGTGATAGAACCTATGAGGTCTGGATCAACTTTTCGTACACTATCATGGATCCCAAAACTAAACTAAAAGCTCCGGCACAGAATCTGATGCCTTTATTCAGATTTCCGAATTTGTTCGCAGTGAAGTGAAATGGCAAACCTACCAGCAGGCTCATCACCATCATTCCGCCGATCGATCCGAGACCGAATATCAGAATATACATCACAGCAACGATTGGTGTCGGGATCGTCGGAACGATCAACAGCATTAGTGCCGCACTACCCGCAAGCCCGTGGATCATACCGATAAACACTGATCGCGGACTGAACCGGTGATGTGACGCTTCGCTTGCTTCGTTTTGGTGTGCGTGTAAATGTTGGTGTTCGTGGTCGCCGTGATCGTGACTGTGGAGGTGAATTTTTTCGGTCTGAAACAGCTTTCGAAGCGCGTTGATTCCCAATAAAACGAGCATGATCCCGACCACGCCCTCAAGTCTGGCTTCGACCGATTCCGAAATTTGCAGTTTGAGAAAAATGACCACCAGACCCACGACGAACAAAGATATCGTATGTCCCAGACCCCAAAGCCCGCCAACGATGGTCGCCGTAAAAACACTTTTCTTTTCACTTACGATCGTCGAGACCGCAGCAAGATGGTCAGCCTCGGTGGCATGACGCAGGCCGAGAAGAAAGCCGATACCTAATACTGAGAAAGTCGATATTTCCGGAGTGATTTGCATGCAATTCTAAACAGACATTCCGCCGTCGACGGCGATCGTTTGGCCGGTGATATAACTTGACGCGTCGGACGCCAAAAATACAGTCAGGCCTTTTAGTTCGCCTTCCTCGCCGACACGCGGTATGACATTATTTTCCTGGATCGAACGTTCGTAAATATCGATCACGGCGTCGGCGAGTTTTGAATGAAAAAATCCCGGCGCGATGGCGTTTACACGAATACCTTTCCTGCCCCAACTCGCCGCAAGTTCCCGCGTCAGTCCAATCAAC
>JBBRUA010000130.1:0-8417 GCA_038248245.1 Pyrinomonadales bacterium
ACTTCCCAATAGAGCGACTACCACAGCAACCGCGCCGGCCATCGCACTTTTGCGCGTTAGAAAGAACGCAGCAAATCTATCCCAAACGGACCTGTCCCCCGAAACTACAGCAGCGGTTTTTTTTACCGCGAACGCCGCTTCACGCTGCTCATCGAGTCTACTAACTAGCTGACGTGAAAATTCGACTCGGCCGCGGCGCTTGGTTGACGTGAGGAAATTCTTTTCAAATGTTGAGAGTTCAGACGGCTCCATCCATCCGCGCACATACCTTTCGATCAATTCGTCTTCGACGACCTTTAGTTGATCAAAAAGGTTCGCATCCGCAATGAATTGTTTTTCCAGATCAAAACGTTCTGCCTCGGCCATTTCGCCGAGGAGGAACCTCATGATCTTTTGCTCATTTTCCATTTCGTCGGGGGCTTACACGATTTTTTCGCCGCTGCCTAACCTAAGTGTTCAAAATACCGAAATCGTTTCAGCACAGCAGTCTTTAACACATTTCTCCAATTTTGTTTTTAGCCGGCTGATGCGAATACGCAGGCTGTTCAACGTGGTTCCCGTTGCTTTCGCGAGCCGTTTGCGTGTTGCGATCATTGTGTCCTCCTTGGCATCAAAATATCCGATCAGGAAGTTGCGTTTTTCGGGCGGAAACTCGTCAAGGCACCGGTCCAGACACTCGAATCTTTTAGCATTTATTTGATCCTCATCGGAATTGCTTTCCATCGCCCGCGAAGAGATTACTCTCGAATTTTCGACAAGCTCTATTTTCCGCGCTGCTTCGCGTCCGTTTTCGAGCAATACAAATTTCGCCATCGACACAGAGTATGCCTCGGCGTTTTCTACGATTTCTCCTTCGGTGATCTTCCTAATGATCCGGTCAAACACTATGTCGGCCAATTCCTCGACACCTTCGCAGTCACGCCATTCAAAGAATCGCTCGAGCCTTTCACGCAATTCGACGTACTTCTCGGCCGCGTCTGACTCTTCGGCGCCAAGTGTTTTGAGAAATGATCTAAAGGCTTCCTCTGTTGATATTTTCGACATTCCGTTCCCTTAAAAACTACACTGCTTTAGATCAGTTGGTAAAGATAAATGTAGCATAACAATTGACGATATTTTTTTCTCTTCATAAACCTCCAATAAGACCGGACGAGCGGTTTCGCTGAATGGTGCATCTTCTGGCTTATCTGATAGTGCCGGCAAAAGCCGTTGCTAGAACTCGAAAAATTCTCTAATATAAAACCTTATTTAGGAAAAATTTTATTAACAAATACTTAGGAATTACAACCAATATGAATGCAGCTGCCTTAGAAAAAGACCACATATCAGCAGGATTGACAGTTCTCACAGATGACGAGACGATGTTTCGCGACTCGGTTCGCGAATTTGCCGAGGGCGAGGTTCGCCCGCGGGTCGAGGCAATGGAGCACGCCGGTAAACTGGATCCCGAGCTCATCAAACAATGTTTCGAACTCGGACTAATGGCGATCGAATCGCCCGAAGAATACGGCGGTGCGGGTTCGACGATCTTTAACGCGATCCTTGCTATCGAAGAATTAGCCCGGGTTGACGCCAGCGTTTCGGTTTTTGTGGACGTTCACAACACGCTCGTCACGAACGCATTTATGCGTTGGGCGAATGACGATCAGAAAAAGAAACATATGCCCCAACTCGCCGAGGGCAAGGTCGGTGCGTACGCTTTGTCCGAGGCATCGTCAGGCAGCGACGCGTTCGCATTGAAGACGCGTGCGGTCGATAAAGGTGATCATTACGAGCTGAACGGGCAGAAACTGTGGATCACGAACGGAAACGAAGCAGAGATCTTCGTACTGTTTGCAACCGTCGATCCGGAGGCCGGATACAAAGGAATTACAGCATTCATCGTCGAAAAAGGCTTCGAAGGATTCACCGTCGGGAAAAAAGAAGACAAACTCGGCATCCGGGCCTCATCGACCACGGAACTGATCCTGGATGGCTGCAAGGTTCCTAAGGAGAATGTTTTAGGCGAAGTCGGCAAGGGCTACAAGGTTTCGATCGAAACGCTTAACGAAGGCCGCATCGGTATCGGTGCCCAGATGGTCGGCATCGCTCAAGGAGCCTTCGAAGCCGCTCTGAAATACACACAGGAACGCGAGCAGTTTGGGCAAGCGATCGGTAATTTTCAGGCCGTTCAGTTCCAACTGGCTGAAATGGCGGTTGAGATCGAGGCTACAAGACTACTCGTCTATAACGCCGCCCGCCGCAAAGACGCCGGTCATCCGTTTCTCAAAGAAGCGGCAATGGCAAAACTCTACTCATCCCGCTGCGCCGAGGCCGTCGCCAGCAAAGCCATCGAACTCTTCGGCGGTTACGGTTACGTCAAAGATTACCCGGTAGAAAAATTCTGGCGCGACTCCAAGATCGGCTCCATCTACGAAGGCACGTCGAACATGCAATTGCAGACAATCGCGAAGCTGATAATGAAGTAGTCAGAACCGGGAGCGATAGCCACTGGGTACTTAGGCTTAAAAATTCATGGTAAATAAGTTCATAGTAAAGATAATCGATCTTAGGGCAATAAAAATCCTCAAGGACTCGAGGAACTCGGGTTGATTTCCATGAAAAAAATCGAGACTGAAGGTGAAGCCGATGAGACGTTGCCCGCAAATGCGATGAATGACGAAGAGTTTGACATATACGCCAACCGTTTACTGAGCATCGCCCTTGGACCGAACTGATTAATGGTCATATAATTTTTTAGCAAAGCTAATTACGGCCTGTAACCTACTAAATGACCGAGTCAGTATCTGCAAAACTGTTGTTCGCGCCAGATGATTCATTGCGCGTAGCCCAATTTATTAGAAATCAGAGCTTTATTTACAAAAACGACGCAATTCTGACATCTGGATTAGTCTTTTTTTCGTTTATAATTGCAGTCGTTTTGATGGCTGACGATGTTGGACTCTTGAGGATTTTCGGCGCAATGGTTTTCAGCGCCATCCCAGCAATAGTTGCAGGAATTGCAGTTCTTGGTGTGCATAGGTTTTTTAATCCTTGGTTGATGAAACGCACCATAACTAAATATTTTGCATCGTCACCAATCGCAAATGAAGAAACATTGATGACATTTTCAGACGAAGGAATATTTTTCGAAAGTGCCTCAGTAACAAGCAAATCGAAATGGACAGCTATAACAAAAATTAAAGAAACCAAAACGGACATCCTGTTTTATAGCGGTCTGGCGTTAACTTTCTTTCTTCCTAAACGCTCAATAGAGTCGGTTGAAATTCTACAGAAACTCCGACGTTTGATACGTGAGGCTGTAGAGGAAAGAGCACATTTGTTAGAGAGTGGTGCCTAAACATTAGATATTAATGACCGCCGAGGAGATCACAAAATACCTGACCGAGCTAAACGACGAGCTTCGCCTGATGAATATCAAGGGCGAAGTTTCGCTTTATGGCGGTGCGGTGATGTGTTTGGCGTTTAAGTCGCGGCCTGTTACGAAAGATGTGGACGCGATATTTGAGCCGGTCCGAGCGATCAGGACTGCGGCTGGCAAGGTTGGCGAACGGCACGATTTAGATATTGGCTGGCTTAATCTCGCGGTCAAAATGTTCGTCGTCGAACATCCACGAAATGTTCTGTTCGATCTTCCGAATCTTAAAGTGTTCGTACCTGACGGCGATTACATGCTTGCGATGAAAGTTCTGGCTGCTCGGCCCGACAGCTCTGATCTTGAAGACATAGAATTCTTATTAGACCACTTAAAAATTGGGAATTTGGGCGAAATCACTGCCATCGTGCAAAATTATTATCCAAGAAAAGAGATCAAAGGTGAGACGATCTTTTTGCTCGAGGAGCTTTTAAGAAGGTGATAACCGCTGCCGAAACCAAAAACAGGATAAATAAAGATCTTAAATGGTGGAAGATACCACTCATGGATTTTGTCGATGATTTCAGGCGAGATAAGAATCCGATGGCTGTGAAAGAACCATTTGTGATCGACAACGAACAAATCGATGCGGTTCTCGCTAGTGTGATCGAGTCTCTCTGCGACGAAATGAAAATCGAGATTCCCGCGTGGCTTGGGAACATACCGGCCTGTCGGCAGCCTTACTTCGTGGCGGGCATCGAAGATCTAAAGGCGACCGCAATCGTCGAAAGTCCCGTGCGATTTCGGCTTCGCAAAGTTTTTGTAATGGAGAATTTCCTGCAGCGTGTCTGAGTTAATCAAAATCCGCCAAGCTTCGCCCGATGATGCAGAAATGCTTACCGATCTGTCTTACACGACATTCTGGGACGCGTTCGCCGATCATCCTAAAAACGCGCCGGATGATCTGGCGGAGTATATGCGGCAGGCATTTAATGTCGAGCAGATCGGTGCCGAGCTGGTCGATTCCAATTCCGTATTTTTTATTGCCGAGTTCGACGGCAAACCCGCAGGTTATGCCAAGCTTGTTCTCGACAGCACTGAAGAAGGCGTGACAGCTACACGGCCGATCGAGCTTTCGAGGCTTTACTCGCATCAGGAATTCCTTGGTAAAGGAGTCGGGCGAGATCTGATGAACGCCTGTTCCGATTACGCAAAGTTGCACGATCACGACGTTATGTGGCTCGGCGTTTGGGAATACAACCCGCGGGCACAGGCTTTTTACACCAAAAACGGCTTCCGCGAGGTCGGCAAGCACACCTTTCAACTAGGCACTGATCCGCAGACGGACCTGCTAATGCAAAAAGAGCTAAATTAAGTAAAAAACCTTGGCCTACGATAAACGACCCACCTTTATGCAGGTGGTTCGGCCAGAAGGAGTTTTTTTGCTTCTCGTAGTTCGACCTGATGCTCGGCTGTGACCTCAGGGTATTTTAGTTTGAGCGATTCGAGTTTTTTGACGATGATCTCGGAGACGGCGAGGCGGGTGAACCATTTTTTGTCTGCGGGAATGATGTACCACGGACAGTTCTCAGTCGAGGTCGATTCCATTGCTTCCTTGTAAGCGTTCATGTATTCGTCCCACAAAGCCCGTTCTTTTGAATCGCCGGCATTGAATTTCCAGTTCTTTTCGGGCTGTTCGATGCGTTCGAGAAAGCGTTTTTTCTGTTCCTCTCTCGATACATTGAGAAAAAATTTCAGGATGTGAGTTCCGTTGTCAGTCAGCATTTCTTCCCAATCCCGGATGTGTTTAAAGCGTTTCTTCCAGATATTTTTGTCGTTTTTCACCGCATCCGGAAGCAGTGAACCCTGAATAATTCCGGGGTGTACGCGGACAACGAGCACCTCTTCATAATGCGAGCGGTTAAAAACTCCGATGCGGCCCCGTTCAGGCAGGGCTTTTTGATGGCGCCAGAGATAGTCGTGTTCGAGTTCCTCAGATGACGGCTGTTTGAAAGACGTGACATGGCATCCCTGCGGATTAATGCCGCTCATGACGTGTTTTATCAGGCTGTCCTTGCCTGCGGCGTCCATCGCTTGAATAATTATAAGAAGTGAGTGAACATTCTCTGCGTAGAGCGTGTCCTGGAGTTTCGCTAGCTCTTCAATGTTACTTTCGAGATCAATGGCCGCCAGTTTTTTGTCAGTGTATTCACCGGTGAAATCGGTCGGATGTTCTTTAAGATCAACTTTGGAGCCTTCGACAACGCGGAATTTTTCGATTTTCATAATTTAGCCAAAGATTAACACAAATGAACACAGATATTTTAAGGCGGATCGTTTTTTCAGGTCTCGTATGTTGCGTATTTGCTAGCGTTGTCATCGCACAACCGAAGCTGGTTGCAAACAAGATCACGCTCAAAAACGGGAAGACATTCAGTTTAAATCTCGCTTCCGATTACGAGATAATTCCAGCTTTGGAAGGCCTAAAACGCGTCCGCTTTTTTGCTAAGGCGCCGGACGGACGGATCTTCGTCACCGATATGTACAATTTGGCCGACGGATCCCGCGGAACCGTCTATATACTGGATGGCTGGAACGGCAAGACGGGTAAATTTACGCGGGCTTTGCCGTACATGACGAAATTACGAAATCCTAATAGCGTGCAATTTTACAAAGATTCTAGCGGCCAGGATTGGATTTATCTCGCCGAGACGGACAAATTGACGCGGCGAAAATTTACTAAAGGCGAAACTAAACCGACTGACACCAAACCGCAGACACTCGCGACGTTTCCCGATTACGGCCTATCGTACAAATATGGCGGCTGGCACCTAACTCGAACGATCGCCTTCTCGCCCGGCGGCAAGCTGTATGTTTCGGTCGGATCAAGCTGCAATTCATGTGTGGAAAAAGAAAAAATTCGGGCGAGCATCGTCGAGATGAATCCTGACGGCAGCGATCAAAAGGAATTTGCCAAGGGTTTGAGAAATGCTGTCGGGATGCGCGTCGTTGGTAATTTCGTGTTCGCGACAAATCAGGGCAGTGACCACCTTGGCCTGCAAAAACCCGATGAAACATTCTATGCGTTAAAAGAAGGTGCAGATTACGGTTGGCCGTATTGTCATTCCTCTAACGGGAAGATCTTCGCTGATCCGAAGATCAAGCGTCCGTCAGCGTGTACAAACGTGACCGCTCCGTATGCGTTTTTCCCGGCACGCTCATCGGCGCTCGGCTTCGATTATTTTGACGATGCAGATTCCGATCCGGTGATCAAAGATGCGTTTCTCGTCTCGCTTCACGGCTCAACAAATAAGGCGATCGGCCACGGTTACAAGGTCGTGATCATGCGCAAAGGCGAAAAGCTGCAGGATTTTATGACCGGCTTTCTTCAGGGTTCAAAAGTTTGGGGACGGCCGTGCGACATCATGAAGCTCGATGCCAATTCGTTTCTCCTGACCGACGATTTCTCCGGCGTCGTTTATCTGATCCGAAAAAAGGGAACGACGACCGAGATCGCTGAGAATGTTCCGGACGCAACCGACGAGGTAGCAACTGCGCCAGTCTCGGAGCCTCTTTCATCGCAACCGACATTGCAACCGAAAGCGTGCCTCTCGGTCTTTATTGTACTAGCGGGAGCCTTTCTTCGCTCACTGGTTTAACTTAGGCTGATGTCTTCTGCGTGGTACGATGGAATCTCGGAACTGGCTTGTATGAATATCGGTATTACGGTTTATCCAACTTATGGCGGCAGCGGAATTGTCGGTTCCGAGTTGGGTCTGGAACTCGCCGAACGCGGCCATAACGTGCATTTTATCTCATCGGTGATGCCGATGCGGTTGACCGAAAATCACGCCCGCATCCATTTTCACGAAGTCGAAATGATGTCGTATCCGCTTTTCGAACATCAGCCGTACGACCTCGCTCTGGCAACCAAAATGGCGACCGTCGCTCGGGCGGAAAAGCTCGACCTGCTCCACGTCCATTACGCGATACCGCATTCGATCTCAGCCGTTCTGGCCCGCGAGTCGATTAAACAAAAACGCTACGTTCCTGTGATCACCACGTTGCACGGGACTGATATAACGCTGGTCGGCGCCGATCGCAGCTACTTGCCGATCACGCGATACGGCCTGCAGCAGTCGGACGGTGTAACCGCCGTTTCAAAGTTTCTCAAACAAGCAACGATCGAAACGTTCGATTTCGACGAGATCGAGGTGATTCCAAATTTCATCTGCCCGTCGCAATATAAACGTTTACCGGACTCACCGCTGCGAGCGGAACTCGCTCCGAACGGTGAACGTTTGTTGGTGCACGTTTCTAATTTTCGCCCGGTAAAACGTCCGAACGATTGCGTCGAGATACTGGCAAAAGTTCGTGCCGCCGGTGAGAACGCGAAATTGATAATGGTCGGCGACGGGCCGGAACGCGCGGCGGTTCAATACCGGGCCGAGCAATTGGGCGTCAAGGAACACACGTGGTTCGTAGGCAAACAATCAAACATTTCCGATTATCTCGGCGTCGCGGATATTTTTCTGCTGCCGTCGGAACTAGAATCGTTCGGCCTCGCGGCGCTTGAGGCACAGGCGTGTGAGGTGCCGGTCATCGCAACGCGGATCGGCGGAATTCCCGAGGTGATCAATGACGGCGAAAGCGGATTTATGAGCGATATCGGCGACATTGAAAAGATGACTGATGACACTCTAAAGCTACTCCGCAACGAAGAATTGAGACGGGCCTTCGGCGAAAAAGGCCGCGATCTGGCGGTGCAAAGATATGCGACATCGCTCATAATCCCGCAATATATAGCCTTTTACGAAAAGATTATTCAAAAAGCGAAGTCCGCGAACGCGTGAGAATAGGAGATTGATCACAGGTGACGTCAGATAAACGCGGATAAGAATTCATCTCTTATCTGTGTCTATCCGTGTTCATCTGTGGTTAAATTTTCTTTTACCTTATGCTCAAGCGTTACATGCACAACAAGGAACGCGAGTTCGCGATGCGCGACGACAACCGCGTCGTGCGCGAATTCGAGTGGGGCGTCGATTACGTCACCGATCAC
>JBBRUA010000131.1:0-8314 GCA_038248245.1 Pyrinomonadales bacterium
AAACGTCGAACCAACCTTCTGCTTCTTTTCGTTCAGCAACGATCTTGCCGCAATCGGTGATCAGGCCGTCAACCAGCGTCACGTTCGCTCCGGTCTGTTGGCATTCGATAATGTTGGCCCGCGGTGTGTCGGACGGCATAAAAATAAACGCCTCCATCCCGGCCATCGCGGCGTAGGCGGCGAGTGCACCGGCGGCGTTCCCGGCGGACGGCACGGCGAGCTTTGTCACGCCGAGTTCCTTCGCCATCGAGATCGCGGCCGTCATTCCGCGCGCCTTAAAGCTCTGCGTCGGATTCTGCCCTTCGTCCTTGATGTACAGATCGAGTTTGATCGGCAGCCTCCCTGCGAGTTTGTCGGTCCTGAACAAAGGTGTCCAGCCTTCGCCGAGACTGACGACGTTTTCAGGTGCCTCGACCGGCAGCACTTCTCTGTATCGCCATAACGAAGACTCGCGCGTCTTCAGCGATTCGATCGTCAGCGTTTTGCCGGCTTCGAACAGGTCGTAGCGAACGAGCAACGGCTTGCCGCACGTGATGCACAGGTTCTGCAATGTTCTTGCCTCGTGGCGCAATCCGCACAGGGCACATTCGAGATGAGTTACGTTCATAGCGTTATTTTTTGTAGATAAATTCCCGGAACAGATTAAATCCGGCGTTGATGCCGACCATGATCGCACCACCTTTTAATCCGTGGACATAATCGTATCGCCGCGGATACCAGACCTCCGACGAGACGACCTCGGACAACAAACTGCCGGCGATCCGCGGAATGCCGATCACGCGCTTCCCGTTTCTGTTACGCGCCGTCAGGGCCGAGTACACGGAATTTCGCAGCCGGGCGGAAACGCTACGATCCTTGCTGCGGTAAAATTTACTGTCCACTTTCAGTGCCTCATCGAGAGCGTAGGTTGTCGTGTGACGGATCAGATTCTTGCCGACGACGTTTCCGACGCGTTTTCCATATCCATCCCATTTACCGCCCCATTCTGAGGGCGAATTCCGTGCCGTGAGCAGTGCCGGCGTGGCGACATACTGGACCAATGCGACCGGTCCGGCGATCGAAATAAGGTAATTTTTCGCCCGTCGCTTAGCGTCCGGAAAAACGTATGGATCGGGCAGAGTTTGCGGTGAGGCGGACCGCGTGTCAGCCGCGATTTCCTTTTTTATCTCGTTTCCGATCTCGGATGAGACTTCGTTTTGCAACATCACATAAGGGTGGCTAGTCGGATCTGGCGCGAGCGGAGCTTGAGAATAATTGTAAGAGACGGCTGCAAAAAAAAGCGCGGCCAAAGTCGGTTTGGAAATCATATTTCCCTCCTTGATCGGTAGTATTATTACCTAGTTTTTATAAAATCGATCACAACCCGCGCTGAATCATCGGCTTCAGCGCCTTGTAAATGTTGTCGGCCATAATCTTTGCGCCTGCCTCATTCGGGTGAATGCCGTCGGCCTGGTTCAGTTCTTTTTTTAGCGCAACATTTTCAAGCAGAAAGGGCAGAAAATCCGTCTTATGCTCGGTGGCGAGATCGGGAAAGATAAGTGTGTATTCCCGTTGATAATCCGTTCCCATCGTCGGCGGAGCGAGCATTCCGCAGAGCAGCACCTGGACGTTCTTCGCCTTTGCCTTTCGTATGATCTTATCAAGATTCGCCTTTATTTTCGCGACCGGCACGCCCCGCAACAGATCGTTGGCACCGAGCTCAAGTATGAGTATTTTTACGTTGTCGATCCCGAGGACCCAATCGATCCGCTCGACGCCGCCGAGAGTCGTATCGCCCGAGACTCCCGCATTCACGACCTCGTAATCGAATCCGTCGGCATTTAATTTTTCCTGCAATAGGTACGGATAAGATTCCTTTTCGAGCAAGCCGAATCCCGCGGTCAAACTGTCGCCAAGGGCAACTATCTTCGGCCGGTTCGAGGCCGCCGGTGGCGTCGCGAGCGGTTTGTTAGAAACGCCGCCATTGACCGCTGAGCGTTGCGAAACGCCGCATCCGGTCGCCGCCAAAAGCAAAAAGGTGAAACTTAAAAGTAATGTTATTCGAATAATATAACGCATTGTTTTGCCGCTTTTCTTACGCTGGAAAGGCACCTTAAGATGCAACATTATTTGAGCGTGTTTTGTCGGCTTGCGCAAGTTCGATTTTGTCTCACTCAATAGCGGCCTCGAAACTGTGCTGAAACTGTTAACATTTCAACTATGATCGAATTAAGAAATATCACAAAGACTGTGCGCTCAGGGATCGAAGATCTGACGATCCTTGACGACGTCTCGATGGCGATTCCGGACGGGCAATTCGTGGCCGTCACCGGTGCATCCGGCAGCGGCAAATCGACGCTGCTCGGTCTCATCGCCGGACTCGACGCTCCGTCGAGCGGCCAGGTTTTTATTGACGAAGACGAGATCACCGCTCTCAAAGAGGACAGTCTTGCCGAGATCCGCAGCAAAAAGATCGGCTTTGTTTTCCAGTCATTTCACCTGATCCCAAGCCTCACCGCATTCGAAAATATCCTGATCCCGATGGAAATACTCGGCCTCGCGAATGCCCGCGACCGCGCCGAAATGCTCATCCGCAACGTCGATCTCGCCAATCGCGGCCACCATTATCCAGCCGAACTCTCCGGCGGCGAACAACAACGCGTCGCCATCGCCCGGGCATTCGCGAATTCACCCAAGATACTGCTCGCCGACGAACCGACCGGCAACCTCGATACGAAAAACGGCGAACATATCTTCGAACTGATGACCGAACTTCACCGCAAAAACAACGTCACGCTCATCCTCGTCACCCACGATAAAGCTCTCGCGCAAAAGGCACAGCGACAAATTATCCTCCGCGACGGCCGCGTGCTGAGTGATGAGCTTAACCACCGAGACACGGAGGCACAGAGCGAACAAAATTAGTTTTCAGGAAACGCACTGACTCACTCTTTTCTCGGTGCTTCCGTGTCTCTGTGGTAAAAATCTATGCGGTTTATCTTTAACTTAACCCGACGCGAGTTCCGCTCATCATGGCAGCGGCTTTTGTTTTTCTTTTTGTGCATCGCACTCGGTGTCGGGTCGGTCGTCGCGTTGCGTTCGCTGATCCAGAATCTGACGCGAGCGGTCGGCACCGATGCCCGGGCGTTGTTGACGGCGGATCTCGAGGTGAGCTCGACGAACGATTTTTCGCCCGCCGATATTGAGAAAGTCGAAGGCGTGATCAAGGCTTCGCCGCTAGTCGATGGCCGCAACGAAACGATCACCGCCGCCGTGATGGCACGCCCCTCGGATGTTGCAAATTTGTCGTTGAAATTCGTCGAACTCAAAGGCATCGAGCCGCCTTTCCCGCTGGTCGGCACGTTTACGCTGTCGGACGGTAAACCGTTCGATTTTGCTCTGCTCGAAAACAACGGTGCCGTCATCGCCAAGATACTGCTCGAAGATCTGAACGTTAAAATAGGCGACAAGATCAAGATCGGCGAAGGCGAATTCGATATCCGCGCGACCGTTGACGAAGAGCCCGGCGGCTCAAGCGGTTTTCGGCTTGGCGGCCGCGTTTTCGTTGAAAAAAAGGCTTTCGACTCCGCCGGGATCACGCGTAACAACGGCCGTGTCCGCCGCCGCATTCTGTACCGCACGACCGACAATCCGACCGCTCTCGTCGCACAACTGCGAGAAAGTCTCAAAGGCTCTACCGTCACCGTCGGTTCGTACCGCGAACAGCAGGAAAACCTCAGCGAACAGTTCACCCGCACCGAAAACTATCTCGCCCTGACCGGCCTTTTGATCCTCGTTCTCGGCGGTGTCGGTGTCTGGAACGTCGCCCGCGCATTCGTCGAACAAAAACGAAAGACCGTCGCCGTCCTCAAATGCCTCGGCGCGAGCGGCAACCGCATAATTACGGTCTATTTATTGCAAATACTCACCCTCGGCTTCGTCGGCAGTGTCTTCGGAGTTGTCTTTGCGCAGGCCGCACTGTGGTTCGTCAGTTGGCGTTTCGCCGATGCTCTGCCCGAGAAAATGACGTACGGCGTCGGACTTTCGACCGCGTTTCAAGGTTTGATCCTCGGCGTTTTGATCTCACTCTTGTTCAGTGCTTTGCCGCTGCTGCAGATCCGTCTCATTAAGCCGAAATTGCTCTTGCGTGACGAGAATAATTCGAGCCTGACAAAGCTCGACCGCACGAAATGGATCTTCGGCTTTCTTTCGCTCGCCGGACTTCTCGGCCTCGCCGTTTGGCAGGCCGGCTCGCTCAAGGTCGGAGCGTTTTTCCTGCTCGGGCTTGCCTTGACGTCGCTGATCCTTTACCTGTCGGCAACGGTTCTGACCTGGTTGCTGCGCCGCAGCCGCGACCTCGGTTCGTTCTCGATGCGGCAGGCCGTCAATTCGCTTTATCGCCCGGGAAATCAAACGCGGATAATCCTGCTCGCGGTCGGGCTCGGAGCGTTTGTCGTGCTCGCCGTCCAGTTGATGCAGACGAATATGGTGCGTGAGTTCGACTTCTCGCGAAATCAAAAACTGCCGAGCCTGTTCTTCTTCGACATTCAAAAAAGCCAGATCGACGAACTCTCCGCCATGATCGGTGAACGGACCGGCGAACGCCCCGAGGCGATTCCGACCGTTCGTGCCCGCATCGCGTTTGTGAACGGTGAGCCGTTCGACTTTCAAAACCGCGAGGTCCGCCAGCAGCAGGGCCAGATCGGCCGCGAATTCGCCGTTACTTACCGCTCAAAACTCGATGAAAATGAATCCGTCATTGCCGGAGACTGGTGGACAGGTGACGCGGCTCAAACCGATGTCCCTGAGGTTTCGGTTGAACAAGGTATGGCAAAATTGCTGAATGTCACCGCCGGAGACTCGGTAACATTTGATATTTCCGGGCGAAAAATAACTGCCCGCGTCGCAAATATCCGCGAACTCGACCTGCGGAACACGCGAACGGCTTTCGTCTTCGTCTTTCGTCCCGGCACGCTCGAAAAAGCCCCGCAAAGCTTTGCCGCAACCGTCGTAAAACACACTCCGGCCACCGAACGTCAGCGTTTGCAGCGTGATCTGCTCGAAAAATTCCCGAATATTCAGGTCTTTGACGTCGACGATATTCTGGCCGCGATCCAGCGTCTCATCCAAAATTTCGTGATCGCGATCTCGTTCGTCGGGAGTTTCGTTATGCTCAGCGGAATCCTGATCCTGATCGGCTCGGTCGCCCTCACGAAATCGCAGCGCATCTACGAAAACGCCATTCTCAAAACGCTCGGTGCCAAACGCGGCACTTTGGCGTTCATCCTGATCGCCGAATACGGCCTGCTCGGCCTGCTCGCGGGAATTATCGGCACCGGTTTCGCGGTCGCGATGTCATTCGGCGTCAGCCGTTATGTGATGGATATAAAATGGGAATTCGACCCGCTCGTGACCGCGCTCGGCGTGATCGTCACAACGCTGCTCGTCATGCTGGTCGGCGTCGCGGCGAGTTTCGATGTGCTGTTTCGCAAACCGCTGATGACGCTTCGTTCGCAGTAATTTTTTTACGTCTTGCTCGGATCGAACGGATGCTTTTCGAGTACGGCCCGCATATTTACCTGAGCGAAAAGCGTCTCGAGATATGCTCCAAAACGGTGCACGATCGGCACAAGATCCGTTTTCTGCTTGGTGATCAGTATTTCCTCGACAAAACGCTCGACCGTCTCAACATCTTTGTAGAAGAGAAAGCGGACAGTTTTTTCCATGAAAGTGGTGAGCGCCACATTTAGCTTTTCGACGTTGCCCGCGTCCGGCGCCTTCTCGGCGGCACGGACGAGTTGGGAGATTCGGTGAAGTTCGCTGCGCAAAATGACAGACTGGTCGAGTTTGTTTTGAAAATTCGGGAAAAGGTGCAGAATGTCGACATTCGGATCGACCTGCCGGGCAAACTGGGCCAGTATCTGCTGAAAACTCTCGGTTAGAAGCGCGTAGGCCGTTTCATTTCTCGCATAGATCGACGTCGCCGCCCGCATCGCGGTGAGTCCGGACAATTCCTGCTGGACGACCTTTTTCAGCTCGATCGACGCCGTGTAGGACGCACCGTCGAGCACGCCCATAAATTCGTCCGTATCGTCCGGCGCCCGTGCGACCCGCTGGTTGAGAAAACTGACCAGCTCCTGCGTCTGTTCGGTTATCTTTGAGAAGATCAACAGTGCCGGTTTCAGCGGTTCGTCGCGCTCGAGCATTTCGCCGACGATATCGAGCATCCGCAGGATACGCCCGAATCGCGGCAGGATGACATCCAATTCCTTTCTCGCTCGTGACGACGCCGGAGCGTCACTGATGAGACCTTTTAATTTTTCGGGCAGGAAATTACCACCGTCGGCCTCTGAATTGGCAACCAGCTTCGCGAATGTCGGATTCGGAACTAGCTTTTCGAGGACAACATTGCTCCACGCACGCCACTCGCCCGAAGAAATATGTTCCGATCTTATCAGGCCGTCGGACAGCATCAGCGGTTCGCGGATGATCGCCGCGAACGCCTTGAGATCCGTCGCACTGACCATCATTTCCGTCCCGCTCTCGACGATCGCGTCGGTCAGCAAAAAACACATATGCGAGCATCGCTGCAGTGCCGCCCTCGCGATGCGTAGTTCTTTTATATAATTTTGCCCTACGAGAGGTGCACCGCGCCCGATGAACGACTGGCCGCCGACTGACAGATAACTCTCGAGCCCGGCGACCCACGCCCCCAATTGAAACAGGACGGAATTTGGATCGATCTCCCGGACCACGGTCGGCTCAGCCTTAGCTCCACTAAAGTGTCTGTCCGGCAGTGCCGAGGCGCTAAATGTATTTTTGACGGCTACAGATTCCAAGATCGCGATTTCCTCATTTGAGTAATGGTAAGCTGAATGGAAAGGAGCGGAAATACCGCAACTTTATTTATACCGTTTTTAACACCGTATTGGCAATCAAAAATGTTTAAGCCCATCGCAAAATTTGACGCAAAATTAATGATCGCGACGTCGAATGCCGGTAAACTCGCCGAGTTGAGGCAAATGCTCGCCGGATCGGCCGTCGATCTGAAATGCCTCGCGGATTTCCCATCGATCGTTGAGGTCGATGAGACCGGTTCGACCTTCGAGGAAAACGCATCTCTCAAGGCGTGCGGTTACGCTTCTCAAACCGGCCTCGCAACGCTCGCCGACGACTCAGGCCTCGAGGTTGACGCTCTCGGCGGCCGTCCCGGCGTGTTATCGGCACGGTACGGCGGCGACGACACGTCGTTTGCTGAAAAAATGACACTACTCCTCGACGAGATCAAACAAAGCGGTTCCGGCGACCGCCGGGCGCGATTTATTTGCTCGATCGCGATCGCCGACAAAAACGGCAGCCTGGTCCGCCGCGAAAACGGTATTTGCGAAGGCACGATCGCACTCAAACCCCGTGGAGATCGCGGTTTCGGTTACGATCCGATCTTCATCCCCGACGGTCACACCGAGACGTTTGGCGAGCTTTCGGAAACGATAAAACGCGAAATCGGGCATCGCGGACGTGCTTTTGCCAAAATATTGCCATTTTTACACGAATTTATTGATATTTGACTTGACCTAGAAACTTTTGAGCCTTAGAATTCGGTTCTTGGAATCGTTTATCAATTGAAAAAACGGGGCGTAGCACAGCCTGGTAGTGCGCTCGCTTTGGGAGCGAGAGGCCGCAAGTTCGAATCCTGCCGCCCCGACCATTCAAAAACGTATATTAGTGGATCTCCGACCACTTTGCCGAAATGCCCACCAGAGCAGGCCGGCTCATAGGAAAATTTCTTATATTCACAATCACTTGGAGGTTAGATAAATTATGGCTCGTTTGACACAAACTGAAATCGTCAGCAATTTGGCCGATACCACCGGACTGAAAAAAACGGATGTTAAATCTTTCTTTGACGCTCTGGCGACCCTCGCCACCGATGAGGTCAAAAAGAATGGTGAATTTACATTGCCGGGCTTCGGCAAATTGAAGAAAACTGATCGTAAAGCACGTGACGGGCGCAACCCTGCGACCGGCGCTGTGATCAAGATACCGGCGAAGACAACCGTCAAGTTCAGCATCGGCAAAGCAATGAAAGACGCAGTCGGCTAATACCGGATATTGTAGTAAGTTTTATAAGGACCGGCATATCTTGGATATGCCGGTTTTTTGCTGTTTATCGTAAAATTCGAAAAAAACTTACCTTTCGGGAAAAAAAAGTAGTGACAAACGGCTCAGGTCTCTGTTACCATTTTATTACAGGTTGGAACACACGAGGCTCGCGAGTATTAATTGCAGCAACTTACGATTTGGAATCCTCAACTTTTTCGTTGTGAAATGCGTA
>JBBRUA010000132.1:0-8234 GCA_038248245.1 Pyrinomonadales bacterium
CCGATTAATTACGCCGGATTTCCGCCTTGGCTCGCGTATTCGGGAATGGTTTTTGTCGCACTCGCGGTCGGTGTGTTTCCGGCGATATTTGCGGCGGTGTTGTCGGTATTGTTGCGACGTTTAGGCTCGCGGGCGTTCCTCACGGCTCCGTTTGTCTGGGTGTTTACGGAATTTCTGCGGTATTGGCTGACGGGGAATAATTGGAATGCGATCGGGTACTCGCAATCTAACTCCGCTGACACACTTAGTTACGCTTCGATCGGTGGCGTTCTAGCGGTTTCCTTTATCGTCGTGTTCTATAACCTTGTGACCCACGGGCTCATAGTTCTTGGGTTCGAGGTTGTTAGCTCACTAGTTAAAAGAATTAGCGGTTCTTACATGGTTCCACAGATACCGGAGCCATCAAAAAGAGAAACTGAGATGTTCCGTCCGATTGACGACGGTTCCGACCCCGACCTGAATCCGTTCTTTGTCATTGGCTGTTTGGCGATCTTCGTTCTTTACGCTTGGATGACGACTCCGAACTATTCTTTAAAGGGAGTTTCAGAATCCTATGTCGTGGCTATTCAACCAAATGTTCCGATGTCAGTCCTTGACTATAAAAAGTATCAAGAGTTAAGGCAACGCCAGATCGAGCTTGCAGAAGTCGAGATCGCAAGGGTAAAAAAACAGCTGATAGCTGACAGCCGACAGCTATCAGCTGATATTCAAACTCCCATAACGGTCGTTCTGCCCGAATCGCCGATGAACTTTATGTACAACGACGATCGGGAATTTCAGCAGTTTATTGGGGATTTCGCGACGCGGAATAATGTGAGCGTGCTGTTTAATTCGGCCGAACCGGATGCTACGAACGGGAAATTTTTCAATTCGGCGGTGATGGTCGGGCCTGACGGTAGTGAGGTTGCTCAGTATGATAAAATCTTTCTTCTGCCATTTGGCGAGGCGGTCCCGCCGCTCTTAGAGGGAATAATGCCGGGGTTTGTCGGCAATTTTTCTTATGGCGGCGAATATGACATTTTCCCGGTCGGAGATGCGAAAGCGGGTGTGATGATCTGCTTCGAATCGCATTTCGGCCAGATGTCGCGGCAGTACGTTCAGAACGGTGCTGACGTGATCATTGAAATGACAAACGACGGCTACCTCGGCCCGACCCCGGTGCTAAGACAGCATCTGGCTAACGCCGTCTTCCGTGCGGTCGAGACAAATCGACCTGTGCTTCGCGTAACGAATGTTGGCGTCACCGCATATATAAATGAACGCGGCGAAGTCCTAGATCCGGCACCGACATACACCGAGGCGACACGCGTCTGGAGCGTCTCGAAATCCGACGGTTCGCAGACGTTTTATGTGAAATACGGCGACTGGTTCGCGTGGCTCTGTTCATTGGTTACGATCGCGTTGCTTGTGATGAGTTTTCGGCGAAGGGTAAACGCCTCAGCGAGCATCGAAGAATAAGAACGTTTAACGCAAAGCACGCGAAGGGAGACGCGACGGACGCAGAGGAAAGAGGTTTACGATAAGTATGAAAATGGATCGCCTCATACCGATGCTGCCGGTGAGAGATATCGGAGCAAGCATCGAGTTTTATGAGAAGCTGGGATTTAGTGTCGAAAGTCGCCGCGATGACTGGGGGTGGGCGTTGCTGGTTTTTGACGAGTGCCGGTTGATGGTCGACCAGTCGATCAACGTTCACCCGGCCACGCCGCGTTCCGGTGTGCTGTATCTTTATCCGGAAAATATCGCCGAATATCACGCACAGGTTCGGGCAAGCGGAATTGAGATCCCTGACCTCGAAACTACCTTCTACGGCCTGATAGAATTTCGGCTGGACGATCCGGACGGGAATAGATTGTGGGTCGGGAAGAATAGATCGGCGGCATAAAGAATCTCGGAGTTAGCAGTTTTTTAAACGCGGCGAACGCGTTAGTGGTCGCAGTGGCGGCGGAGAACTAACAACTTGTCACTACCAACTATTCACTGGAGAAATAGTTTTCTTCAGTGGGTAGTGGATAGTTGTTAGTGGATTACTGATATTATTAGATAGATGGAACTGACAGAACTACAAACAAAATTCGACGCGATCAGAGAAAAAGTTACCCAACTTGGGAGGTTTCTTTGACGCACCTGCCAAACGAGCTGAATTAGAGGAATCGGAAAAATTGATCTCTGAGCCGGGTTTTTGGGATGACCAGGATTCGGCGCAGAAGGTTGTGCAACAGCGGAGCCGGATCGAGCGGGCACTCAAGCAGCAAGCGGGATTTGAGACGGGAGTTTCGGATGCCGAGGTGCTGTTCGAGTTCGCGGTGGATGATCCCGATTCGTCGATCGAATTGCATAAGCTGATCGACCGTCTCACGAAAGAGGTCGATGCGGCCGAGACGGAAAGTCTGCTGTCCGGCGAGACCGATGTGAACAACGCCATCTGCTCGATCCAGGCGGGAGCCGGCGGAACGGACGCACAGGACTTCGCTCAGATGCTTTTGCGAATGTATTTGCGTTGGTGCGAGAAACGCGGCTTCAAGGCTGAGGTGATCGACGATCAGGCAGGCAGCGAAGCCGGTTTGAAATCTGCGACTTTTCGTGTTCAGGGCGACTACGCCTACGGTTTGCTTTCGGCTGAGGCCGGGGTTCACAGGCTGGTGCGTATTTCGCCGTTCAACTCGGGCGGCAGCCGTGAGACTTCGTTTGCCTCCCTATTTGTTTCGCCTGAGATCGACGAGACGATCGAGGTCAACATCGAGGACAAAGATCTGCGGATCGACACCTACCGTTCGTCAGGTGCCGGCGGCCAGCACGTTAATGTGACCGATTCGGCAGTGCGGATAACGCATATTCCGACCAATATTGTTGTAACATGTCAGAACCAGCGTTCGCAGCTGCAGAATCGGGCCGTCGCGATGCAGGTTTTGCGTTCCAAACTATACGAGGTCGAACTCGAAAAACGCCGCGAAGGCGCCGCCGAACTCGAGGCGACAAAACAGGACATCGCGTTTGGTTCGCAGATACGCAATTACGTTCTGCATCCGTATAAATTAGTCAAAGACACGCGGACAAAGTTTGAACGAACTGACGTCGAAGTCGTTCTGGATGGCGATATTGATGATTTTATAAAGGAATTTTTGGTGTTTAAGAAAGGAGCGGCGGCATAGCCGCATTGGCAGTTGGAGATGAACGGAAAAGCATAGCTTTTCCGCAAATAGAGCGGCAAAGCCGCAGAAGCAGAGACATCTGCTGTTAACATTTACCATTCATAATTTACTAGCCGATGAAAGTTTGCCCGACATGCAACGAGACTTATAAGGACGACGACATTAATTTTTGTCTGGCGGACGGCACTACTTTGCTTAAGAAAAAGAACGGTAAAGCGGCGCAGCATTCGCATTGGAACGATGTTGTGGCGGTCATATTGTGTGCGTTCGCGGTGCTGGTTTTTTTGTGTTTGGTGACGGGAAGCCCGGATGATAGATCTTGGTTGCCGACGAGTTCGAGTTCGGGGCCGATCCGGAATTGGATCGGCGTGGTTGGGGCTTCGATCGCCGCCGTTTTATTCAACGCGGTCGGCTGGACAGCCTATCTGATACCAATATTGATCTTACTGATCGCCCTGCGTGTGTTTCAGTCGGATACGCTGATACCGCGGGCGTCGCGGGTCGCCGGGTATGTTTTTTTTGCGATCTCGCTCTCAGGACTGTTGTCGCTCTTGGGCGGCTATGGAGCAATCGTCGGCGAGGCCGCGGCTCAGGGAACTTCGCATTTTATTGGCGGGATCGGGGCGGGAATTCTGCTGCTGGCGATCCTTATCTCCTCGATACTTTTAATTACAAATTTCACACTCGCGGGTTTTCTGAGTCATTTTGACGTTGCGTGGGAAAACGTCCGCATTCGGATCGACGAGTGGCGGGACAAGCGCCGGGAATCGCGTTCGGGGGAGATATCCGCTGCACAAATACGGGCCGAAAAGCGTAAGGATAAGCGCGATGGCGGACCGGCTTCGCTGCCCGATGCGGTGCCGCCGACGATCTCCGTGGGCCGGATCGAGGCTTTGGCGGGGCGAGGTGCGGATCCGCTGTTCGAACACGAACGGATCGACTCGATCCCGACGATCGACACTCGCGAAGACAAATACGAAACTCACGTCGTCATTGATCCGGAGATCGCCGACATTCCGATCAAACGAAAGGACAAAACGACGAAACTGGTCGAAGAGCCGACGATCGACGAAGACGAAGTGATCGACGAGCCGCTCGAACCGGCCGCGCCTGTATCGGCTCAAAACTACGACGGCTACAAGCTGCCGGATTCGCAGCTGCTGACCGAAGTTCCGCCGCCGATCTCGCATAAGGAATCGGAGCTTCGCGACGTGGCGACGCTTTTAGCTCTAAAAACGAAAGAATTCAACGTTCCCGGAAAGGTCGTTCACATTGCTCCCGGGCCGGTTGTGACGACCTTCGAATTCAAACCGGACGCGGGCGTTAAATATTCGCGAGTGACTGGCCTTGTGGATGATCTTTGTCTCGCGCTCAAAGCGCCGTCGATTCGCATCGACCGCATTCCGGGCAAGGCGTACGTTGGCATCGAAGTTCCGAATCCGAGACGCGAGGTCATCTACTTACGCGAGGTTGTCGAATCGGCGAAGTTTACCGAATCGAAAAGTTTGCTGACGCTCGGGCTCGGGAAGACGATCGATGGAGCGAAGTTCGTCGCCGATCTCGCGAAAATGCCTCACCTGTTAATAGCCGGTGCGACCGGAGCGGGTAAATCGGTTGGCGTGAATACGCTGGTGATGTCGATCCTCTACAAGGCGAAACCTGACGAAGTGAAGTTCATCATGGTCGATCCGAAGCGGCTGGAACTCGGCCTGTACGCCGACATCCCGCATCTTTCGACGCCGATCATTACCGATCCGAAACGTGCCGCCGTCGCGCTTCGCTGGGCAGTGGTCGAGATGGAACGCCGTTACAAAGATCTCGCGGGATACGCCGTGCGCAACATCGACGGCTATAACGAAAAGATCAAGGAATATCTGAAGGAAGGCCGGCTTGACGACAGCGGCGAACCTTACCGCAAACTGCCGTACATTGTCATCATCATCGACGAACTCGCCGATCTGATGATGGTCTCGGGCAAAGAGGTCGAGGAATCGATCACGCGGCTCGCCCAGATGGCGCGTGCCGTCGGCATTCACCTCGTACTCGCGACGCAACGGCCGTCCGTTGATGTCATTACGGGTCTGATCAAGGCGAATTTCCCTTCGCGAATCTCGTTTCGCGTCTCAAGCAAGGTCGATTCGCGAACGATCATCGACGGCAACGGAGCTGAGGCTTTGCTGGGCCAGGGCGATATGTTGTTCTTGCCGCCGGGGAATTCGAACGTGACGCGCGTTCACGGTGCGTACGTTGACGAAGCCGAGATCGGAAAGGTTGTCGATTTTATCAAGAATCAGGGCTGGCGTCCGGAATACGACACGACCATCACCAAGACCGAAGAGGAGCTCGACGACAGCGGAGATCTGCCGGGCCGCCGCGATCCGCTCTTCATGGACGCGCTAAAATGCGTCGTGCAGGCAAAACGCGGTTCGACGTCCTTGCTCCAGCGTCACCTCCGCATCGGCTACGGCCGGGCCGCCGCGATCTTAGATGCCATGGTCCGCGAAGGTTACATCGGCGAAATGGACGGCAGCACCCGTGCCCGCCCCGTCTTGCCGAAAGCGTATGAAGACCTGCAAGACATCAACGAAGGTGCACTTGGAGACGAGAATTAGTGTTCTCAAATGTGCTCATGATCGAGGGATTGCGTGTCAAAATGATTGTGATGAACGCTCAATTAGCAATTGTCGTTTTAGCGTTACTGTTCGTAGCGGGATGTTCTTCACGAGTTGAATATCCGCCGACTGCGAACGCTGCTTCGGCGTCGTCATCGATGAATATAAATACCGCGACCGCCGACGAACTTGAAAAGCTGCCGCATATTGGGCGGAAGACGGCGGAGGGAATCGTTCAGTTTAGAGAAGAGAACGGGCGGTTCCGCCGTGTCGAATATTTGATGCAGGTGCGCGGTATCAGCGAATCTCGTTTTGCCGAGATCAGGCATTTGTTAAAAACCGAATAGACACCAAACGATGCTCGAAGATCGTAAAACTCCCAACTTCAACCGCCAACCGCTTCTCTGGCTCGGCATTGCCTTTGCCGCCGGTATTCTTGCGGCAAGCCTCATAAATATCGATCTGCGTGTATCGTTGGCGTCGGTCGCTCTGCTTGCGATCTTTGCTTTCTTTTTTCGAGGGAAACAGTTCGCGACTTACTTTGTTCTCATGGCCTTTGCGGCCGCCGGGATGGCGTCGTTGCAGGTTGAAAAACTATCGATCGGGGCGGATCGGATACGCGTTCAATACGATAACGGAACGATCCGTTCGGGTGATCCGGTCGAGGTCGAGGGCGTACTGGACGGCCGTCCCGAACTGTCTGCCGACGGCGCGTTCTTAGAGTTGAGAACAGAAAAGCTCTCATATCGTGGAACCGAACGAAAGGTTTCGGGCAGTGTTCGTCTGTTTTTGCCGGAAAACGAGACGGCGGCGGAAGAAGATAATTTCAAATTTGAGATCTCAGATCTGAAATACGGCTCGCGTCTGCGGATCGCCTGCAAACTCAATCGCGAAGACGCCTTCCTCAACCCCGGAGTTATTCAAAAACGCGAGATCCTCGACCGCCTCGGCATCGACGCAACCGGATCGATCAAGAGCTCGATGCTCGTCGAAAAGATCGCCGACGAAAGCGTCTTTCTTCCGCTGGCATGGGTTTATAACCAACGGGCAAATCTGATCGAAGCCTTTCGCGACAAACTGAGTCCAAAAGCCGCCGGCATCATGATCGCCTCTTTGCTGGGCAACAAAAACTTTCTCGACAAAGACACGGGCGATCTGTTTCGCGAAGGCGGGACGTTTCATATTCTGGTTATCTCGGGGCTGCATATTACTTTTATCGGTGGCCTTATGCTGCTCTTTCTGCGGCAACTAACACGTAATCGATGGGCACAGTTTCTCATCACGATGTTAGTCCTGTGGAGCTACACGCTCGCGGTCGGTGCAGAGGTGCCGGTGGTGCGGGCGGCGGTGATGTTTTCGCTATTGCTGTATTCGTATGTGATATATCGCCGCAGTACGTTGCTGAATTCGCTCGGTATCTGTGGTCTTATTTTGCTCGCTTGGCGGCCGTCGGAATTGTTTGATCCGTCGTTCCAATTAACTTTTGTGAGTGTGGCTGCGATAGTTGCGGTTGCGTATCCACTACTTGAGATGCTCAGACGCATCGGTTCGTGGCAACCAGACGCGTCGACACCTTTTCCGCCGAATGTGCCGGTCTCGCTTAAGCGATCTTGCGAGATGCTCTATTGGAACGCTGACGGTTGGGTGATCGAATCGAAGCAGCAGGTCTGGTCTGCCAAGCTTTTTAAGGCTCCATATCTCTCAGGTCGGGTTAAATTCGGAGTTCAAAAATTCTGCCGGTACTTATTCGAGGCTATCTTGGTTTCTCTTATCGTGCAGATCTGCATGCTTCCGTTGTCGGTGGTTTATTTTCACCGCGTTTCGCTGGCCTCCGTTCTGCTAAATCTGTGGGTCGGCATACTGATCGCTCTCGAAAGTTTCACTGCTGTGATCGGAGTGGTCGTTGCCAATTTTAGCAGTCTGCTGGCACACCCGTTTTTCACGCTGGCGGAAATATTCAACTGGCTGATGCTCACTATCCCGCGTATGATTTCGGACGGAGGCTGGGCAAGTTTTCGACTGCCGGCGTACTCCGGGAATGGGCCATTCGTTTATATTTTGTATTTTCTTCCGGTATTACTGCTTGCGATCGCTATCAATCGATGGAGTCCGTTTGATTTAAAACCCGTATTCTTCTTGATAAAGCGTGAAGTCGTCATCCCGACGTTGACCGCGTTAATGATTTTGACTGCCGTGATAATATCCCATCCTTTCAGTGCACCACCGGCGGACGGAAGACTCCGCATAGATTTTTTGGATGTTGGGCAGGGCGACGCGGCTTTGGTGACATTTCCGGATGGCGGGACTCTCTTAGTCGATGGCGGAGGGCGGATAAAATATCGAGATGATGGGGATGCGGATGTTTTCGAGGCGGATGTTCGAGGTATTGGTGAATCGGTTGTTTCGGAGTTTTTATGGGATCGCGGTTACTCGCAGATCGATCACATTCTTGGAACGCACGCGGATGCGG
>JBBRUA010000133.1:0-8231 GCA_038248245.1 Pyrinomonadales bacterium
TCATCCGCGGACATCGTTTATGATGTCTTTGTCCATACGGACGGGAGATTCGTTGTTGCAGGGGAGGATGTCACGGGCAGTTCCAGCGTGCCTTTTCTCAAACGTTACCTCGCTAACGGTACGCTTGACACTTCGTTCGCATCTCCATTGACGTCCACTGACGGCTCAGGCAATTATGTGACAAAAATAGTGAAAGTGTTACCGAACGGACAATATCTTGTTCGCGGTCTCTTTATCGTCGCATCGACTTTCGGTTATTGGGCTCGGCTCAATTCGAACGGAAGCTTTGATAGTACAATTCCCGCGACCACGATCAATGCTCACCTTCGAGGAGTGCAAGATGATGGGAGGCTGCTTTTCTGCGGACCTCGAACAGAAAATGGAATTACGTATAACACCTTGTTTCGCCGCAATGCCAACCTGAGTTTTGATCCAACCTTCAGAATTACTTTCGCCGATACCGGCACATGTCCCGAAGCATATCCATTGCCGTCGGGCCAAATTTTACTTAGCGGAGCTGACCTTACTTCTGGTGGCCAGCAGATCAAGGAGTTGCAGCGTATCAATTCCGACGGAACTTTGGATCTAACATTTGATCCGGCCATTACTCCGACTTCAAACGTACGTTTTCTGTCATTACTGCCTGACGACAAGATATTGATCGGCAATTCGGGCACTTTGCGATTACTCAATTCCGACGGAAGTGAAATCAGGTCAACACCGAATTGTAGCTCAACCCTCGGGATAGGTCTCGCGGATGGCAGCTATATCGTGAATGGCTGCAAGAAATGGGCATCAGGTACGAGGACCTTCGATTTCTTGCGTATCAAGCCTGATGGTTCGGTGGATCAATCGATGGACTGGGTCGCGGTAAACGGATTTGAGGGGCTCAAAGGGTTCCGTGAAGATGGCAATGGCGGATTTTATCTTTACGGCGGCATTTCGGCCGTCAATTCTTTTAGTCGCAGGGGATTTGTTCGAATAATGCCTGATACGTCCATCAAGAAAGCACGCTTTGACTTCGATGGAGACGGAAGATCGGATCTTGCGGTATTCCGACCCAGCAATGGCGTTTGGTACCTGAACCAAAGTACAGCTGGGCCCAAGTATCGACAATGGGGACTTTCGACTGATCGAATCGCTGTCGCAGATGCGGATTTTGATCAAAAAACTGACATCGGCGTGGTCCGCAACGGTGCCTGGCATGCTCTAACGGATAACGACACTCACCTATATATGTGCCTAGGGGCTGCGGGAGACAAGCCGCTAGTTGGTTATAACCACGAGTGGCTTCAACAGCGCGACTTTTTAGTATCGAGACGCGCGGTCAGTTCAGTGCAATGGTTTATTCACAATAACTATACAAACTGTTGGATCAACAGTCAGCAACCTAGCCCGAAATCACTTGCCGGAGAGCTCGTGACGGACACGCCTGTGGTCGCCGACCTAAATGGCGATTCATTGGATGATATAGGTTATTTCAGAGACGGCACTTGGTACGCCGCCGACGCCGACGGTGTAGCGGCACCCATGACGGTCCAATGGGGCTCCGCTGGCGACATCCCTGTACCGGGTGATTATGATGGTGACAGGCAATCTGACTTCGCGATATTTCGTCCATCAACCGGCGAGTGGTGGGTGAACCGTAGCACGTTAGGGCTATTCGTAATTAGGTTCGGCCAGAATGGCGACGTCCCGGTTCCGGCAGATTACGATGGCGACGGAAAAGTCGATGTTGCCATATATCGCGACGGCGTCTGGTGGCAGTATCGAATGGGGACCGGAACCGTCTATGTCGAACAATGGGGCTCGGCTGGCGATAAACCGATCCCGGCGCAACATCAATAAAGCTTTTTACCTTCACGGTAAACGACAAAAAGAAAATGGAGGCTAATCGCCTCCCTATTTTCAGTCAATTTTATTACAACCCCTATTGCGGATTTCGGGCCGGTTCGTTAGTGTTCTTTCTCATCATCGGCACATCGGACGATGCAGAGTTGCTGGCCTTTGGCGGCGTACCCATTTGTCTGCGCATTTCCTCGGGCGAGGGAATTCCGGGTGTTGGGGTGACGCCTGGTTTCATAGGTTTTTTCATTTCGGCGGGGCTCGGAATGCCTGGTGTCGGCGTTGCACCTTTTGGGAGATTGGCTACAGTTGCCGGAATGCCTGGTGTAGAGGCGTTCGACGGTGGGATCGGCGAGGTTGACAATCCGGGGGGCAGATTCGCGGGGTCGATACTAACGGCACCGTTGCTGTTGCTATTACTGTTTGAGTTACTGTTTGCTGGTGCGGAACCGCCGCAGCCGAACGCCGTAATTGACGTTACGAATAAACCGGCGCTGATCAATCTTCTAAACATTATAAAGGCCTCTCGTTTTTAATATAGTAATGCCGGTTTGGAGGTTGCGTCCCCGGGGGGCAGCGACGGCGTCCAAACCGGCATGGGTAGGTTTTCCAAGTCCTAGCAGCGATTTTAGGCAAAACCGCTGGTAAAGAAGAATTATAGAACTTTCGGTGATTTTGTCAACCCTATTCTGCCTAACCTCGTTGAACGCCCGGCGGATTTGACAACTCGAACAGCCTTATTTACACTCATAATTTCGCCTTCTCTGTACGCGGTCTGTACGAAAAGCGATTGGCCAGATAGCTCAGTTGGTAGAGCAGCGGATTGAAAATCCGCGTGTCGGCGGTTCGACCCCGTCTCTGGCCACCAACCTTATTAAGTAAAGGACAACTCTTCGCGGGCTGTCTTTTTTTTGCGTTATGATAGCCTTACACAGACAAATATGGAACCTCTTGCCAATGAGATCAGGCCAAAGAGCCTAGACGAATACGTCGGCCAGACACATCTCGTCGGCCCCGGAAAACCTCTGCGGCTGGCAATCGAGCAGGGGCATATTTTCTCGTTCGTTCTCTGGGGCACTCCGGGAACAGGGAAGACAACGCTTGCCCGTATCTACGCGAATGCCATAAACGCCGAATTCTTCGAACTCTCAGCCGTCTCTGCCGGAAAAGAAGACATCCGCAAGATCGTCCGGATTCCGGACACTCCTGTCCGGTCTGATAACCTCAACGACCAACTCTTCGAGATCGAAGAAACGGACCAGAGTGTCCGAACTCCGAAGGTTCTATTTCTCGATGAAATCCATCGCTTTAATAAGGCTCAGCAGGATTTTCTACTTCCATTTGTAGAGAACGGCCAGCTCGTTCTGATCGGTGCAACGACTGAGAATCCGAGTTTTGAAGTCATACCTGCCCTCCTTTCCAGGCTTCGCGTTTTTGTGCTGAATGAATTCTCCGACGAAGATATGTCGGCGATCATCGATCGAACCGGTTTTGAGCTCGATGAAACCGCGAAACAATGGCTTGTGGAAATGGCCAACGGTGACGCCCGGCAGGCGATAACAATGATCGAGAACACGTCGAAGCTCTACGATTCGATAACGCTCGAAACTCTAAAGGAAACGCTGCAATCGAAGTTTCTACGTTACGACAAGAAAGGCGAGGAACACTACAACATCATTTCGGCGTTCATCAAATCGATGCGGGCGAGCCGCCCCGATGCCGCGATGTATTATCTGGCCCGAATGCTGGAGTCCGGCGAAGATCCGAAATTCATCGCCCGACGCATGGTGATCTTCGCATCCGAAGACATCGGAATCGCCCAGCCGACCGCTCTCGTCGTCGCAAACGCTGTCTTTCAGGCGGTCACCACGATCGGCATGCCCGAGTGCGTTCACAACCCCGCTCACGGCGTCGCCTATCTCGCCAACGCCGCGAAAGACCGCTCCACCACCAACGCGATCGGCGAAGCAATGGCCGACGCCAAAAAATTCGGCAACCTCCCCGTTCCGATGAAGATCCGCAACGCCCCGACTAAGTTGATGAAGAATCTCGGCTACGGTAACGACGAAGGCAATGACCCCGAAGGCGATCTTTTACCTGAGAAACTTCGCGGCAAGAAATATTTTTGAAAAGATTCGCCGCAGAGAACCGAGATAAGAGAAACGTAAGGAGATTTGAAGATGAAAGTATTGATATCGATCGCATTAGTGTTTGCTTCAGCTATCGGCATAGTTGCCCAAACCGACAAAGATTTCGTTTCCACCCGCGAGATGGAACGGATTAATTGGATGGAGTTCAAAGCTGTTATCCCTTCGAAAACTAACACTGTTCTGCTGCCAACCGGCACGCTTGAGCCGCACGGCGTCATCAATAACGGTGCCGACAACACCGCTCCTTTCGCGATCGCTAAGACTATCGCTCGACGGACAAATGCGATGATCGCACCAACGCTGCCCTACGGCATTACCGGTTCGCTCGAAGCCTATCCCGGAGCTTTCCAGATCACCGAGGCGGCGTATCGTCCATTCGTGAAACAGATCCTCGAGGGACTTGTGAAAAACGGCTTTCGCAACATCATTATCGTCAACGGCCACGGCGGAGGGCAGACTGCGGTGTTAACGTCGGTCGCGGCTGAGGTCGCTATCGAAAAACGTGTCCGCACTCTCGTAGTTAATTGGTGGTCTTTCGCTTCGGATGAAACGAAAGAGGTCTTTGGCGAGGACGGCGGACACGCGGGCAACAATGAAACCGCGTTTATACAGGCGATAGATCGGACACTCGTTCACCCTGAGAAATATACCGGCCCAGAGATGACCACGGCTAACCCGGCTCCGGGCACATGGACCGCAGTTCCGTCGCCTTCGTCGATCATGCTCTACCAAAAGAATCAGGGATTTCCGACGTTCGATCAGGAGAAAGCGGACCTCTATTACAAAAAGGTCACTGACAAGGTCGCCGACCTAATTATCGACACCGTTAAGAAGTGGGATATGGCGGGCTTGTAGCTTTACAAGATCTCGAATATTTCATAAAATGACTGAAAAATATTTTTGGTCACATTATGAAAGATGGGTTACAAACGAAAAGCATGCGCGATGCGATCCTCGATGCGACGGACGTTCTGCTCGCAAAATATGGATATAAACATATGACGATCGATCATCTTGCCGATGAGGTCGGCATTGGAAAGGGCAGTGTTTATCTGCATTTCTCAAGCAAAGAAGAGATCGCACTCTCGCACATTGACCGAATCATCGAACGTATAAAAAATGCACTGATCGCGATATCACAGGAAAAGTCCGCCGTCGACGATCGCCTTCGCAGCATGCTTCGCGAACGCGTTTTGCTCCGTTACGACAGTACGCAGCATTACACGCAGAGCTTAAATGAATTGCTCGCCTATTTGCGCCCAAAACTCTTAGAGCGAAGAAAACATTATTTTGAGGAGGAAGCTCAACTTCTCGCATCCGTGATCGCCGAAGGCCAAAAAGAGAAACGTTTCGCGGCCGGCGACCACCTCGATCTGGCTCGAACGATGGTGACAGCGACGAATTCACTTCTACCGTATAGTTTGAGTGCACTCGAGTTGGGCGACCGTGACGAACTTGTCGACCGCGTTCAAAAAACCGCCGATCTGATGATAAAAGGGTTGTCGTTAGGGGCTTGAGAGATTATCGTTTCCAGTAGTTTTTGATCTTCAGATCGAGCATCGGAAAGGCGCAGTATTCGACATTGCGTCCGGTTTCGCGGAGCTTCTCAACCATTCTAATAGCGGCGTCCGCGTTCCGGGTATGAACGATGATCGTCGCCGCCCGTTGAAGGTCTGATCGTTCGCGCAGCCACTCGGCGACCGCATAACCGGTCTGGGCGAAATCGTCGTGGTCGTTCGATTCGTAATGATGCGGCAGCAGGTCGTGATCGAGAAAGATCGCATCGTACTTCCCTTCGATCAAAAATTCCTTCGCGTCCTCGACGTTCTCCGCGATGTCCAGATCGTCACCCGCGAAACGCTTTGCAAACCAACGGTGCCGCCGGTGGTCGTCGTCGAGCAGCATCACGCTGATCGGCGCCCGCTCGGCACTCAGATCGGCCATGCCGAGTTTGATCATTACACTTTTCCAGATACCCATAAAACCAACTTATATCTACAATATATCACAGGCGACGGATCGTACCGTTAAAACTTGAATTCGGTTTCGCGAGTGCTATAATCCAAATCTGTCCTCGCCGGACCGATTCTGAAAATGCCCCAACAACGAGCAAAAAATCACAATCTCGCCGCTGTCCCTAAACGCGAAAGCAATGGCACTTTGCCCGACGACGGCTCATGCCAACTCTGTTTCGGCAGCGGAATGGAGGTCATCCCCGGCAAAGGTGCCCGCAAATGCGTCTGCCAGAAACGCGACACTCACAACGATAAATTGTCACTCGCTCAACTACCGCGGCGTTACGAAACCTGTCAGTTCAACACCTACAAACCGACTAACAGTTCACAGCGGATCGCGGCTAAGCTTGCTTCCGATTTCGCCCTCGAGTTCCCGGCCGTCGATCGCGGGTTGCTCTTCGTCGGCGATGTCGGCGTCGGGAAAACTCATCTAGCGGTATCGATCCTAAAAGGCCTCACGGAACGTGGTTTCAAATGCCTTTTCTATGAATTTGGAGCCTTGCTCAAAGAAATTCAAGACTCGTACAATCCAAAAACATTCACGTCGGAACTAAAAGTTCTCGCTCCCGTTTTCAGTTCGGACGTACTCGTCCTCGACGAACTCGGTGCGTCAAAACCGACCGATTGGGTCCAGGACACACTCGCCCACATCATAAATACAAGATACAACGATAAAAAGTTCACGATCTTTACCACCAACTACGCCGACGACCAGAACGACCCGCGAAAGGAAACGCTCGAGGATCGGATCGGCGTCCGGACGCGCTCCCGCCTCTTCGAAATGTGCCAGACAATTGTCGTCAGAGGCGAGGATTTTCGTCGCAACTTTGACCGCAACGGCACTTCAAATTAGGTTACTGTTAGTCGCCCGCCAATCCGTCACATCCAATAACGACGGGGAAATTCCATCGAGAATCCACGAATCATCGTGCGTTAAATTATTTTTAACAAAACCCTTTCTTTTTAAACACGTTCTGTTATACTTATCGTGGGCTTCACCTCCACCAAATCACAGGTACAATCAAATGCTTTCCTCTAATTCAATCTTACAACAAGGACGCTATCGAATCATCGGCCATTTTGGCACGGCGGGCGGTTGCAATCTATACGACGCTTACGACAATCTCCTTGGAAATAAGGTCGTCCTCCACGAAACGGTACTTACTCACTCAAAAGTAATAGCCGCCGCCGAACGCGATGCTCACGCTGCCGCATTTACCGAACGGATCAAGAAGCTGAAAGATATCCGGCACGACGGCTTCGTCCGTGTCCGCGACGGTTTTTCAGAATTGGACCGTCACTATCTGGTCAGCGAGCCTGTCGAGGGCAAGCTTTCGCACGAGGAATTCGTCGACCGGCCACGTGAAACGATCAATCGTCTGCTGACCGCCATTGAATTCATCAATGAGACCGAAAAACGATTCGTGGCGCTTGAGATCACCCCGGCTCATATTCGCCGGACGTCCGACGGCAACAATCGTCTGCTATTTTTCGGCCTCGGCGGTTCCGATGCCGGCGACCGATCACAGTTGCCTTACAAAGCTCTGGAATCACTTTGGAATAGTCTCGATCTGGCTTCGCAAAAGGCGATCTCGAATGATTACGACGAGGCCATGCTGGAAACACTCGAATCTGACCCAGATTCACGAACCGGCATCTATGCTCTTGGGGCCACCGTGTATCAGATCCTGACCGGCAAGGCCCCGACCGACGCTCTCGAACGATCGATCGAACTTCTCGATGGCAACACCGACCCGCTCATCACGCCGAAGAAAGTGAGTCCGGCGATCTCGGATGAGTTATCCGGTTTCATCCTCAAATCGATGCAGGTCCGCCGCGAGAACCGATACCAGAACGTAGGCGAAGCAAGATTTGCTCTGCCGGCGAACACCGCACCAAAGGTCAAGTCTGTGGTGACCGCACCTGCCGAAGAACTTGACGAATTCGACCTTTTAGAATTGCTCGAGGTTCCGGCCCCGAAGCCGCTTGCGGTTGTTCCCGCACGGGCAGTAATTTCGCAGCCCGCCGTAATATCGACTAATAGTTTTTCGGGCGTAGGCACTGCCACACTTGACGAACCTTCCGCACCTTCGATCTTGCCGAGAGCCGAGAATACGGCCATACGCGACGCTCAGGCCACGATCATGGCCCCGACGCCGGACGTCTTCGCCACGGAAAACGTCGAACCTTCGGTCGTTCAGGTTATACAGCTGGACGAAGA
>JBBRUA010000134.1:0-8182 GCA_038248245.1 Pyrinomonadales bacterium
CAAAACTTTTCGGCAGCCGTGCGGACGTGGTTCGTCCGCGAGCGAAAGGATTTGACTAATGATGCGATTTTTCGTCTGCCGATCAAGATTTTTAAGCGATTTCTCGGCAGACCGTATGATCGTTACGTTATACATCGATCTCGCCATCGCGTCGCATCTCTTCAACTAATGCAAGAAAATCGCGTTTTGGCTCATCTTTCGACGCTTGATAAACCTCGCTTAAATGAAGGTCGTCGATCATTTCCTCATAGTCTTCGATCGGAAGTACAACCGCCGTCTTGAGCCCGCTCGCGTCGGTAATGTATTGAAGGTTTTGCATGGAGCGATTCTAACATAAAAAGACCCCGGCGGATCGCCGAGGCCTTTCGTGTTTTAGGAACCCGGTCGCTATCGCTCCCGGTTCTGACAAGAGGCGGACGAGGGCGTCCGCGCTCCGTTTTACATTCCCATACCCATGCCGCCCATGCCGCCGCCCATGCCGCCCATTCCGCCGTCGCCTTTTTCGTCAGGGACGTCGGCGATCATGGCTTCGGTGGTGAGCATCATGCCTGCGATCGAGGCCGCGTTTTGCAACGCTGTACGCGTTACTTTGGCAGGATCGATGACGCCGGCTGCGACGAGATCTTCGTACTTCTCGGTCGCTGCGTTGAAGCCGAAGCTGTCGTCGCCTTCGCGAACTTTACCGACGACCACTGCGCCTTCCATACCGGCGTTGCCGGCGATCTGGCGAAGCGGCTCTTCGAGGGCACGCTTGACGATGTTGACTCCGATCTGTTCGTCAGCATCTTCGGACTCGGTGTTGAAGTTGTCGAGGACCTTGCCTGCACGGACAAGAGCGACGCCGCCGCCGGCGACGATACCTTCTTCGACAGCAGCACGCGTTGCGTTCATAGCATCTTCAACGCGAGCCTTTTTCTCCTTCATTTCCATCTCGGTTGCCGCACCGACCTTGATCACCGCGACACCGCCGACGAGCTTAGCAAGACGTTCCTGCAATTTTTCACGATCGTAGTCACTCGAGGTGTCTTCGATCTGATTGCGAATCGTTTTGATACGACCATCGATCGCTTCGCCGGAGCCTGAACCCTCGACGACCGTCGTGTTCTCTTTGTCGATCGTGACCTTCTTCGCTTTGCCGAGATCTTCGAGCGTGATGGTCTCGAGCTTGATGCCGAGGTCTTCGCTGATGACCTTGCCGCCCGTGAGGACCGCGATGTCTTCGAGCATTGCCTTACGGCGATCGCCGAAGCCAGGTGCCTTAACAGCAGCAACGTTCAACGTGCCGCGGAGCTTATTCACAACCAAAGTTGCAAGTGCTTCGCCGTCGACGTCTTCAGCAATGATGACCAGCGGACGACCCATTTTTGCTACCTGCTCAAGGATAGGAAGCAGATCGCGCATGTTTGAGATCTTCTTCTCGTTGATCAGGATGAACGGCTCTTCGAGAACTGCTTCCATACGATCAGCGTCCGTGACGAAGTAAGGCGAAAGGTAGCCGCGATCAAACTGCATACCCTCGACGACTTCGAGGAGCGTGTCCATCGTTTTCGACTCTTCGACGGTGATGACGCCGTCTTTGCCGACCTTGTCCATTGCTTCTGCGATGATCCCGCCGATCTCTGCGTCGCCGTTAGCCGAAACTGTTCCAACCTTTCGAATGTCGTCAGCCTGAACTGGCTTCGAAATTCGCGTGATCTCCGCGACAACAGCCGCAACCGCTTTTTCGATACCGCGTTTGATCGCCATTGGATTGCCACCCGCAGCAACTGTGCGGACGCCTTCCTTGAAGATCGCCTGTGCGAGAACCGTTGCGGTCGTCGTGCCGTCGCCGGCAACGTCCGAGGTTTTCGAAGCTACTTCGCGAACCATCTGTGCGCCCATGTTCTCGAGCGTATCTTTCAATTCGATTTCTTTAGCAACGGTCACGCCGTCCTTGGTGATGGTCGGTGAACCGAATTTCTTGTCGATAACGACGTTGCGCCCTTTAGGTCCCAGTGTAACTTTCACTGCGTCCGCGAGCTGATTGACTCCACGCAGGATAGCTGCGCGTGATTCTTCTCCGTGTACTACTATTTTAGCCATGATGTGTTTCTCCTTCGTCGAAAAAAAGTTGCAGAGTTGCGGTGTTACAGAGTTGCAGAGTTGTCGGAGCTTAGAGCTTTAACTCTGCAACTCCGTAACTCTGACACTCTGCAACTAAGCGGCGGCGCCGGCCCGTGAAATGATTCCGAGGATCTCGTCTTCGCGCATGATGATGAATTCGTCACCGTCGAGTTTGATCTCGCTGCCCGAGTATTTGCCGAAAAGGACGCGATCGCCCGCTTTGACGTCGAGGCCCTGGCGAGTGCCGTCTTCTTTGTACTTGCCCTCACCGGCAGCGATCACTTCGCCTTCTTGCGGTTTTTCTTTTGCAGTATCCGGGATGAAAAGTCCGCCAGCGGTCTGGTTGACGTTGTCTTCGATGCGTTTGATAATAACGCGGTCATGTAATGGTGTAATGTTTGTAGCCATAATGTTTACTCCTTTAGAATATGTCTTATAGAATAAGAACTGAGTAGATAAAGAACCTCAAAAACGAAAGTCTTAGCACTCTAAATCTATGAGTGCTAGTATATGCGGATTGAGGTTTAGTGTCAATTATGTCACAGAAAGATTAGAAAATCTGATGATGGTGTTATCAAGTTTGTGGGAATCAAGGAATCCACCACTGAGGCACAGAGACACTGAGACACGGAGATTTTATAGCAAATTCGAAGTCGACGAGGTTCTAGATAGTCTTTCCATCAGAACAATGATTTTGGTTAGTGCTCTCTGTGACTCGGTGGTGAACCGTATCTAATATGCATATTTCAGAAATAACTATTTACCCGATCAAGTCTTTGAAGGGGATTAGCGTTGAGACGGCGACGGTTGAGGAACGTGGTTTGCGGCATGATCGGCGGTGGATGCTGACGGATGCTGACGGGATGTTCATGACACAGCGTGAATTTCCACGGATGGCGACGATGTCGGTGTGGTTCGAGGATGGTGACGGGCTCGGCGTGGCGGCGGACGCGTTTGGTGATGTCTTCGTGCCGTTCGTGCCGGATTCGGACAAACGTCAGCAGGTCACGATCTGGAGCAGCATTTGCGAAGGGCACGTTTACGGTGCGGCGCTCAACGAATGGTTTAGCGACGTGCTTGGAACCAATTGTCAACTCGTATATATGCCCGACGACTCGCGGCGGAACGTTAGCGAACGGTTTAACAAAAATGATGATGTCGTGAGCTTTGCGGATGGTTATCCGCTGCTTGTGATCGGTGAGGCTTCGCTCGAAGATTTGAATGAGAGAATTGTAGGAACGGACAGGAGTGTCCGTACTCCGTTGTCGATGGATCGTTTTCGGCCGAATATTGTCGTGACGGGTTGCGACGCTTATGCCGAGGATCAGTGGTCGAACATTCGTGTTGGTGATGCCGTTTTTCGAGCGACCAAACCGTGCGAGAGATGCGTGATCACAACGGTCGATCAGGCGACCGGTGAATTCGACGGCAAAGATCCGCTGAAAACTCTCGCCTCGTACCGGATGGCGAAAGATGTGATTCCCGACCGGTACGAATCAATCGGTATGAACGGAAACGCGGTTCTCTTTGGTCAAAACCTAATAGGCGAGACGATCGGATCGACAATCGCCGTCGGCGATGACGTCGAATTGATCGACTAGCAAAGGCCGGAACCTGATAGCAATTCGAGGGCTCGGTTGTATCGTTCAGCCGTCGCTGTAGCAACCTCGGAGGGCAACTCGGGAGCGGGCGGAGTTTTGTTCCAGTCGAGCGTTTCGAGATATTCGCGGACGAACTGTTTATCGAACGAAACCTGAGCCTTTCCGGGCGAATATTTTGACGCATCCCAAAAACGCGACGAATCGGGCGTTAATATTTCATCGATCAGCAGAATGTTGCCGTCATTATCGGTGCCGAACTCGAACTTGGTGTCGGCGATAATTATCCCTCGTTCGATGGCGTACGCGGCGGCGGTATTGTAAAGCTCGAGCGAGATCATACGAAGCTTTTCTGCGGCATCATTACCGATTATCTCAGCAAATTCTACATACGAAATGTTTTCGTCATGACCGGTCGCGGCCTTCGTGGCTGGCGTGAAAATCGGTTTGGGCAATTTATCGCATTGAATAAGGCCAGCTGGCAGCTTGTTACCACAGATCTCACCCGTTTGCTGATATTCCTTCCAACCTGAGCCTTCAATATAGCCGCGAACGACACATTCGACCGGAAACACAGTAGTTCGGCGAACGTATGACGAACGGCCGGCCAACTCTTCGTGCATTCGAATCGACTCGGGCATTTCTCCGAGATTGCAGGTGACGAGATGATTATTCGTCACTTGTCCGAGTTTTCCGAACCAGAATGCCGAAAGCTGAGTGAGAATTTTGCCTTTGTCGGGAATGAGCGTCGGCAAAATGCAGTCGAAGGCCGAGATGCGATCGGTCGCGACGAGAAGTAAATGGTCGGCGTCTGCCTCATAAACGTCACGAACCTTTCCGCGGTGCAAAAGGTTTAGGCCATCGATCGACGCTGATTCAGTTGAAACTCCGTTCATGGTTCGATTTTACTTTATTTTCGATTATGAAAAAGTCGGGAAAATGTTTTCTGGAAAGCGGAATGCGTTAAAACTTTTCTAACATCGTTGAAAATAGTGATGACAAAATGGAAAGACTCGTGCATAATAAAAATGTGGCCTCGTGAAATACTTGGGCACCGGGCCGCCAAAGTTTAATCCCCTCGATAATTCCTGCTTTCCCGAGCGAACATTCATAATCGAAATGAGCAATATTTTTAAGTCTAATCAGCGATTCATCGGCACCGTTTTAATGTTTTACACATTTGCGGTAAATGTTACGGCTCAGGTGCCGTCGGCCGCTGAATCTTCAGGCGGCGGTATGGGATTAACGCTGATCTTGGTTGTGCTTGGAGTCGCCGTCGTCGGCTTTTTGTTGTGGAAAAGAAACGCTAAACCGGCTCAGGAGGATAAGAATTCGTATGCGAATCGCGAACAAAGGAAACCTGATCTAGACCATTATGATGAAGGCGTGGATGCTGAGAAAGAACTCGAGTGGTTTCGAAAGGCGAAGCAATCCACAAAATCGCCAAGCAATGGAACGGTGAGACCCAAAAAGATTTCGAAGACAGCAGCGGAACTGACCGGGTTAATGGAGAATGGCCAAGGGAATGGCAACGAACTGCAGGCTCAGGCGAAGGCGTTTCAGGAGAAGATGAAGCGTCTGCAATATTCGCAGCTGCCGATAAATTCGTTTTTACAGCTTACCGATCCCAAGCCTTTCGATCTGTTGCCGCTTTCGTCCGATCCGTCCTTGATGAACGCAATAGAACAGGCAAATGAGGAGTTTGAGGATGACGAATCTGTGCGAGCGGTTTCGGTCCGAGTCCTTGCGGCGTTCAAGATGCGAAATTCGGTCGACGCACTGTCGCAGATCGCTCTTTATGATCTCTCTGCAACGGTTCGATCGAAGGCCGTCACGGCATTAACGGAGTTTGACCATGAGTCAGTATTCGAATCTTTATTGCTCGCTTGTGCCGATCCGACGCGAGAGGTTCGGGCGGCAGCAGCACGCGGATTGTTTAGATTAAGTTTTGATAGAGCCGATGCCTGGAAGCGGATCATAGCGACGCGGGACGAGTTTCGAATGATCCATGCGGCCCGTGCCGCGACTGAAGCGGGAATAGTTCTAAAATCATTCGACCGGCTCCTGCACGACGATATGAAGATCGCGTACGAAGCATTTGCGTTGGTCGGTTTGTTGATCAAAGCGGGAGAGACCGAGCAGATATTCTCAGCGATCCGTGAAAGTGCTGACGACCGCGTGAAGTTCGCACTGCTGCATGTTTTATCTGTGATCAAAGACGAACGATCGCTGATCGAACTGAAAAAGATAGCAAGCGAGACCAATACGCCGACGGAAATCTCGGCGAAGATGGCTGAAGTTATGGCCGCTCGTGAGACTGTTTCGGCTTAAGTTTCGAAAGGGATCGAATAGGAATTCCAAGAAAAGGGGTTAAGACAGAAAACTGTAGCAATTTGAGCATTACTTTACGAAGAACCGGATTCAGGCTCGGCCGACGTGACGATCGGGGGGAGTGCTCCGGATATCTCATTGACAGCGGATTCCGGTCACGTCTGGCGACTATCGGATCACGTCGGGAAAGTTAGAGTTCTGCTGTTTTATCCGGGAAATGAAACGCTTGTTTGCACGAAGCAGCTTTGCTCCTTCGAGACAACTGGAAACAATATATCGAGACCAAAGCCGAAATCGTCGGCATTTCACCATCTACGCCCGACGAACATCGAAAATTTTCACTTAGCCAACGATTGCCGATACCGCTTTTAGCCGACCCCGATCGAAAAGCGACCGCTACCTTCGCCAGTCACTGGTTGTTTCCAATTTGGTCAACACGGGCGATAGTCGTTATCGACGCAAACGGAATAGTCCGAACGCGGCGAATAATGCTCAGGGCATTTCGTCCAAACGACAACGATGTTCTTGCCGCAATTTACGCTTTTCGAAGCGATGCTCTGAACGATGATTTTGCAAGAATACGAGGCCGCGGGCTGAGTTTATTTAGAAAATAACTGAGCGCAATCCTGAGCCACTCCCAAATTAAGTCGCCTAATATTTAATACTTGAATTAATCTACCGATTTCGTGGCTTTGGATGATAAAAAAATGTTTCCATCAAAGTCGCCAGGGATGCAAAAGACAAATTACGAACTTCTAAACTAAGGTGATTCCGCAATTATCGCCATCCGACCGCCTCTTTATTTTTAGTAGGTTCTGTTTTATGATTAAGACATGAAATTCCGTCTCATGTCTGAAAATACTCCTAAGGGCGATCAGCCTGAGGCAATTAAACAGATAGTCGAAAATCTGAACGAAGGCGTCAAAGATCAGGTCTTGCTCGGCATTACCGGCAGTGGAAAGACTTTTACGATCGCGAACGTTATTGAACAGACACAGCGTCCGACTCTTGTTCTCGCTCACAACAAGACTCTTGCCGCACAGCTTTACCAGGAATTTAAGTCGTTCTTTCCGGAAAACTCGGTCGAGTATTTCGTTTCTTATTACGATTACTATCAGCCCGAAGCATACGTGCCGGCGGCCGATCTATACATAGAAAAGGAAGCGACGGTCAATGATGAGATCGATCGTTTGAGGCTTTCGGCCACGCGGGCTTTGTTTGAGCGCAGCGATGTGATCGTCGTTGCGTCCGTCTCTTGTATTTATGGTCTCGGCGATCCGGACGCATATTTCGGAATGCTCATTTTTATTGAGCCCGGAATGAAGATCAAGCGCGAAGAGTTTTTGCAGAAGTTGGTTGAGCTTCAGTACGAACGCGTCAATATTGATTTCGAACGCGGTAATTTTCGGGTTCGCGGCGATGTGGTCGAGCTTTATCCGAGCTATCAGGACCAAGCTTATCGGATCGAGTTTTGGGGCGATGAGATCGACGCGATTTATACGATCGATCCGCTGCTCGGCGAGGTCATCAAAAAACACGAAACACGTTTGCCGATCTATCCAAAAACACACTATGTGATGTCAAAGCCTATGATCAAACGGGCGATACAGACGATCAAGACCGAACTTGATCAGCATGAGGAATTTCTAGTTGGCGACGGCAAAGTCGTTGAGGCACAACGGCTGCATCAACGGACAATGTACGACCTCGAAATGATTAAGGAGATGGGGTTTTGCCGCGGGATCGAGAATTATTCGCGGCATCTCACCGGAAAGCCGCCGGGAGCTCCGCCACCGACGCTGTTGGATTATCTGCCGGCGAACGCCCTGATGGTGATCGATGAATCGCACCAGACAATTCCCCAGGTCGGTGCAATGTTCAAAGGCGATCAAAGTCGAAAGGGAACGTTGGTCGATTATGGCTTTCGCCTTCCGAGCGCAAAAGACAACCGGCCGCTGAACTTTCAGGAATTTGAGGGTCGGATTGATCAGACGATTTACGTCTCGGCAACGCCGGGATCGTACGAACTAGAAAAAACTGAGGGCGAAGTGATCGAGCAGATCATCAGGCCGACCGGCTTGCTCGACCCGGTGGTCGAGGTTCGTCCAGTGAAGGGCCAGATCGACGATCTTTTGGAAGAATGCCGTTTG
>JBBRUA010000135.1:0-8118 GCA_038248245.1 Pyrinomonadales bacterium
GCCAACTAACACAAAGCGGCCCTCCGCCTCCTTCCCAAAATCACCAAAAACTTCCAACAAAACCATATCTCGTCGCCAACCCTAAAATCTCATACCAAATCAAAAAAAGGCTGCCCGATAACTCAGTTATCAGACAGCCTCAGTCTTTTTTGTAGTTCACCTGTCTAAAACCTCGGTATCCACCTAAATCAATTGCCAAGATGGCAATTTCGTTTTCTGCGGTTTAACCTGACCTTGAATAGAAGATAGGCAGCTCTTTGTGAAGGATAAAAACGTGCACGACCATCATTTAAGCACCAAACGAAAACGTCTCAATACGTGCTTTCAAGACTTCGCTACGTGCTAAAAACAAAATAGCACAGGAATACATCATTTCGGCACATGCTTCGAAGGTTTCCGCACTTGCTTTGAAGGCTTCAGCACATGCTTTGAAGGTTTCCGCACTTACTTCGAAGGTTTCCGCACCTGCTTCGAAGGTTTCCGCGCTTGCTTTGAACGTTTCCGCACTTGCTTTGAAGGTTTCTTTTCATGCTTAAATCCTTTCAGCCTTCGCTTAAGTGCCTTCCGCAAAGGCTTTCAGCCTCTATTCTTCGTGGTCGATCAATTCATACGGAATGCGAGGCGAGAGGAAGCGGACGGCGATGATGAGGGCGGTCCATATTAGGAGAGAGATCGCGGTGACGGCCCACCCGATGTTTGAGAAGAGTTCGTCTTCGACGACAAGACCGAGGATGAGCGGTGCGAAGCCGAAAGATGCGATCCGCAGGACGGACTTTTTACCGCTTTCGAGCGATTCGAGAAGGTTGACGCGGCCGACCTCGAGTTCCATATACTCGTCGTCGTTGTTCAGCCGAGCGAAATAATCCGCTTCGCCACGCGTGTATCGGCGGAGAGCGTTGTTCTCAGCCAAACGATTGGCCGTTGAGAATTGATGTATGACGTGGGCCAATTTCCCTTCTCGCAAAGCGATCTCGGCCATTCCTCGGGCAGCGAGGAAACTTTCGCCGTGATCGAGTACGGTTTGGAATGCCTTCCCTGCACGACGCCACTCGCCGAGCTGAAAATATGCTTCGCCGACCCGCTCCAAGAGATCTCCGTCCGTACTTGCCCGTCTCTCGGCTAGACGCATCGCAGCGATCGAACGCAGCCCGAGTTTAGGGTCTCGCTCGACCCCGGCAAACGAATTGAGGCAAAGTGCAAAATCAAATAACAGCCGAGCGTCCATTGGTTTCAGAACCAACGCCCGTCGAAATGATTCAAGTGCCTGATGCAGACGCCCCATCAATCGAAGCTCATTGCCTAGCCTTTGCAAATATTCCGCCTTATCGATATCAGTCTGCCCTGTGTCTGCGACTGCATCCGTTACGGCATTAGAAGCCCGGCGAGATCGAGAGAAAGACAATTCCAAAACGTCTGCAGCCGGAATCTTGGCAAACGCGGCCTTCATCAACACTTCCTTTGGATCCGATAAATAATCACGCAGCTCTATCGAACGATTGTCGAGTATTTTCTCAGGCACGAGCGGCAAGATCATCGCGATCATTTGGCGGTAACCTTCACCGCCGGACGCGAACGCAAACGAGATACCTCGGCCCCGGATCACTGTCCGATACCGGTAATACACATTGCCGCCGCGTTTAAGTGCACGAATAGACTGAGTTTCTATGAGTTCTATATCTGAGAGCCGCAAACGCCTCCGCGATCCGTTAAAGGCTGACCAGCCTCGACTAAGCAACCCGGTCCGGCTCAAACGCTTCCCGTCGAAGACGATCCTATCCGTAAATGCCAGCAGGGGAACGACGATGAAGCAAAGCAAAAGCAGTGCTAGGCTGTAGACGTCTTTTTCGATGTAAATAAGAAAGCCCGAGAAGAACGAGCCGACCATGAACGCAATTAGATAGCTGTTTGGCGAGACCCGAACAGAAACCGGTTTCGCAGGGATTGGCGAAACCGGTTTATTCGGCTGATCGGTAGAAGTAATTGTTTCTTGAAGATTGGTCAAATAATGCCGTTGCCTGTCGAATCAACATGAGCACGTGCGGATAATAGGTTAATTGCCAAACGGCGATTCGGGCGGTGCCTCAACGATCTCTTTGGCACGTTCGGGGTCTAGCAGCGTAAGCTTCTCTTTGGCATCGCGTGCAGTTTGCGTAAGCGGAATCGCTTTGCCTTCCGCATCCTTGGCATCGCTGGCCGTTTTAGCGATCGTGAAGAAAAGGTCGGCGGCTTCTTTCGTCTTGTTCTGCTTCTGATAGAGTTTGGCGAGCTCGAAATTTAGCGTGTCCTTAGCGATAATAGCATCATTCATCCCGATCAACTCCTGATAAATGGTTACTGCTTCATCGAGTTTCCCGTCGTCGGCGCGTGTTTGGGCGAGAGCGAACTTGGCGAGTTTTCCAGTTTCGCTGGAGGTTTTTGATAGACCTTCGAGTTCAGTAATTCCCGCGGCGCGGTCCGACATCAATTTGTTGACGGCGATAAAGTATTTAGCCTTTTCTGCGACGCTGCCCCCGAACTTATCCGCGACGTTCTGAAATTCTGCGATCGCGGCGTCAGCTCGTTCCTTTTCGGACTTATATATCTTTTCTGTAGAACCGGCGGGAGCAGGCGTATCCGAAACTCGAGATTGTGAAATTTCGATCGCTTTCCCCAAAGCGGCCTGTGCGGCCCCGTTCGAGCGTCGATTGTAGGCAGTCACGATCAGAAACAAAATAACAATAACAACAAGTGCGGCGATGCCGTACATGATCGTACGGCCTTTGCCTTCGAACTGTTTGCCGACCTCGTCAAGTTTTGTATTTATATTCTTCTGCAGCGGATCCTGATATCGGTTTACTGTAGTAGGTTCGTTCGCCGCTGTTGCGACCTGTTCGAGTCTTCTCTGTTTTCTAGCCATGATTCAAAAATATTGCAATTTCTGTCCAACTAATCGTTGTATAATTGCGAGTAACGCGCGTATTTACAAAAGAGTTAATTTAGCGTAATTCAGCCTTAAGAGCAAACAAGTGGTTGAGAAAGCCGTAAATACAAGGCATTTATAGTATTTTGACACCTCGCAAATCTTTTTGGGAACAAATCTGAATTAACGGTGTCTAAGTATTCCAGTTCACAGATCGGGTGAACGAGCAGTTTGAAACTTCCCAGTTTTATGGGTAAGCGAAAGGCGGGAAATGATCTTCAGCAAGTCAATAACATTTGACGGGGAAGACCTGGGAAAAACCGTAACTGCGGTGCCCTTAGCCTCTGTATGCACGTCGGCCGATTCTGAGTTCATTGAAAAATTACGTGCGAGAGATGCCGTTGCCTTCGACACCATGGTTACTCAGTACTCGCCGGACGTCTACTCTCTGCTTTGCCGTTTGACCTCCGATCAGGATGAGGCGGCCGACTTAACTCAGGAAACGTTTTTGAGTGCCTTGCGGTCGATCAAGAACTTTCGCGGAGAGTCCGGTTTGCGAACATGGTTATTCCGGATCGCCATCAACGAATCGCGAAATAGATTCAGGTGGTGGAAACGAAGACGCCGCGACCAGTTGATTTCACTCGACGCGACGATCGGAGACAGCGAAACTCGCGTCTGGGAGACGATCTCAGACAGATCGATCTCGCCTGAGGACGAGGTACTGCAACACGAACGCTCAGTCGCTTTGCACGAGGCTTTAGATTCGCTAAAGCCTGTCTATAAAGAAGCAATAGTGCTTTGCGATGTTGAGGGGTTGAGTTACGAAGAGTGTGCGACCGCTCTCGACACGAATATTGGAACGATAAAGTCACGCATTTCGCGTGGACGGGATGAATTGAGACGGCGTTTGAAAGGTTTTTGACAATTGAAGCGAATGGTAAACTCGCCCCGGTCTCATCTTTGAGGTTTAGACAATCGGTGCCAAACGATAGGTCAAAGAGAGCGGAAGTTGCGAGTAAATTTGTGAAAAGTAGACGCAAAGGCAAATTTGAAACGACCAGCAACAAGTCGTGATTGAACTGCCAAAGCGGACACCGGACCGGGTTTAGTCAAGACCGAGCTTTGTTTTCGAATAGCGAAAACAGCCGGGGTCAGTTTGCTATTCGATTCAATAATTCAAAATGCGGGCAAAACCCGGACAAAACGATGAAATGCAAGGATATACAATCTGATCTGGCTCTTTATGGCGAGGACGTTCTTTCGCCCGACATTGCCTCAGCGATCGAATCACATTTCGAATCCTGTCCGGTGTGCCGTGCAAAGAATGCCGCCAACCGTGAGATCCGCAATGATCTGCGTTTCGCTCGACGACCGCAGATGCCCGATGCCCTAGCCCGTTCGCTTCGAACTGCGGTTTCAAACGAGATACGCACCGGTCGCCGCTCTGTTTCTTGGGCGTCGACCGAGATCGGTGAGTGGTTTCAAATGCGCCTTATGCCATATGCGGTTGGGGTGTTGGCCTCAATAGTTGTTGGTCTGAGCGTTCTGACGATCATGTTTTCGAATACCCGTCCCGCGGGCGACGAAATGGCTGGGTCGCGTCCGGCAGGAAGTGACACGAGCATCTTGCTCGCCAGTAATAGAGGCCCGTTCTCACCGAGTGTCCCCGATCAGGTCATCTATCCGGCAGAATATGCGAAGACGCGAACCGATGTTTCGAGCGAATCGCCGAGCCTCAATCCACAGGGTGCATTGGTCGCTATGACCGGTTCTTTCGTTAGAAGGAATATGAGCGAGGACGGTGTTGTAGTAGTCGCGGACGTGTTTAGCGATGGATTCGCCCAAATAAGGGAGGTCGTCGATCCTTCGAGCGACAGAAAAGCGATCTCCGACCTCGAAAAAGCGCTTGAAGCCGATTTAGGAAATGCTCCGTTTTTACCGGCATCGCTCGATAATCGTTCCGATAGCGTCCGTGTGGTCCTACGCTTTCAGAGTGTAGATGTCAGCACAAAAGAACGGCCGCGAAACCGCCGCTGATCATAGCTTGTCGATCTCAACCTTCAATTTACCTGCAAGTGCCGGATCCTGAGCGAGTAAGTAATTGTACTGCTCCATGGCTCCCGCCTTATTCTTTTGTAAAACAAGTATCGTTCCGAGATTCGACCGAGCCTTAACAAACGACGGACTTAGTTCAAGACTTCGTCGGAATGCTTCCACTGCCAAGTCGCGCTGATTATCTGCGAAGTAAGCGTTACCTAGCAGATAGAAACCATCCGAATACTCCGGGTTATTCTTAGTAAATTCAACTAGCCCAACTACTGCTAGCTTATAGTATCGCGTCGCCTCATCGGTTCGTTTCAGAAAGTCGCTCGCCCGCCCGAGGTAGAAATTAGTCTCTCCATCCTTCGGGTTTAACTTTAGAGCGCTGTTGCAGGCAACGATCGCCTGCTGATACTGCTTCGACTCGTTGAATGCTCGGCAGAGATTCGTGAAGCCCATCGATTGGTTCGGTAGTATCTTCGTTGCTGCCTGAGCCGCACCAACGGCTTCTGCGGGTCGATCGGCAAGACTGTAGTACCAGCTAAGATCAGTGTAAATACCGCCATCTAGCGGAAAAGCTATCAGCGCCTTTTTTGATACGTCGATGGCGTCGGTCAAACGGTTTTGGCGTTGGTAGATATTCGCTAGGTTGCGATAAGCCTGGTAAGTGTCCGGTTTCGCGGCGATCGCTTTCTGATAGGCATCGATCGAAGGGCCGTAATTTTTTTGCCTATCAAGCGCATCGGCAAGCAGATAATACGCCTCGCCCACGAATTTAGTGTTCTTCTTAATGGCCTCGTCAGCCGAAGTTCCCTGCTCTTTTAGATTGCCCATCGCGGTGTGGACTCTCGCGATGTAGTAGTAAATATCGCCGTCTTTAGGCGTCAACAGAAGAGCTTTTTGAAACGCTTCGAGTGCCTCGGGAAATGATTTTTTTTGATAATAAATGTCGCCCAAACCAAGAAGCAGGCTCAGGTTCTTCGGTTCGAGTTGAATTCCTTTTTGAACGTCGACGAGTGCCGCATCAAAGTTCTTCTGGTCGTAATAAAGATACCAACGGGTCTTATATATCTCGACCGGCTTGAATCCTTGGTTCATCGCGAGAACGAATGCACGTTCAGACTCGTCATATTCTTTCAAGAAATAATGTGAATTTGCTTTCCAAAAATGACCGTACGAATCCTTCGGTACCAGCACTACCGCCTGACCGTAAGCGTCTGCTGCCTCGCGAAAATTTTTCTGGCGAAAGGCCTTGTCGCCTTGCTCGATAAAAGCCCTCGCCTTTTTCCTGTCGTTTCTCGACTGAGCAAACGTTGAGCCTGCACCGAATATCATCAAAGCAACAAACAGGCCAATTAAAACTGATCTAAATATATTCTTTCTATGCATCACTACTTTCTCCGATCTTTTCTATTGAAGTAATATCGTCCGATCGTCTTTCGGTTTTGGCTTTGGTGTCGGTTTTGCCACGGGTGGTTTGACCGGTTTTGTCGTTGGATCTTTAACCACCGGAACAGGCGTTGGCCGAGTTCCAACTGGAGCTTCGCTGGGAGTTCGCTCGACCGTCGGCGTATTTTGATTACTCGAATTCGTGTTACCGTTTGAATTAACCGACGTATTCGAATCAACTGCAACGTTCGAATTAGCGTTAGCGTCCACCGTTGGTTCAGGTGAAGGCGTCGGTGCAACGGTCGGCGTGGGAGACGGAGTGGGCGTCACTGTAGCCGCACCATAATAGTTTGTATAGTAATACCAGCCGCCGCCTAGAGCCGCCAAAATAAACAAGAACACCGCTGCGAGTCCGCCGAGGATCACGAACGCTTTAGATCCTGATTTTTTCTTTGGCTGTGAAGCTGTCGGTGCGGCGGCAACTTTCGATGCTGCAGGACCTTCGGGAGTGACAACCACTTCCGGATCAATATTTACAACCGGCGTCGTAAAAAATTCGGGAGCCGATGATTCTGCAGCCGGGGGTGCCGTCATCACCTGAGTCGCATCGAACGGAGACGGCGGATCGGCGACAACCACCGCGGGAGGCTCAATCAGCGACTCCTCCGAGAATATTTTATCTGCAATTAGAACTTCTGTCTTCACGTCCGCCTGGCCCGAGATCTTTTGAATTTCTATTGCGTCCATTTGAAGCGTCGCATCCATATTTGGTTGTGCCTGCACTTCAGCCGCAACCTCGGGCGGTATGGTCGGTGTCCGCGTAGCCATCTCAGATGGAGCGATCGGTGCCGTCGGGTCTTTCAATGGCGGAACCGTTGCATGGAGGTCATTGACATTGAAAACCTGAGTATCCGCCGACATCTGATTCTGCATCTGCGAATGGGCGGTCCTAAGAGCCTTTTGCATATCCGATGCATTCGCAAAACGCTTGTCCATCGCGACCTCGAGTCCTTTCAAAATTACGTTAGAGACGGCTGGCGATACCTCGGGATTCAATGCGGACAATGGCACAATTGGATCTGGTTTGCCATTAAGCATCGCATCGGCACGCGTCAGTGCGTCCATTGGGATTTCATTCGTCATTAGCTGGTAAAGCGTTGCTGAAAGAGAATAAATGTCACTCTTGGCGTTAGTGCCCGTTCCGCGAATCTGCTCCATCGACGCGAAATGGGGTGTGTACCCTACCACACTTCCAGACGTTCCCGGCCTCGATGCGACCGTATTGCCGCTCGAGTCTTTGGATAGTCCAAAATCGAGCAATACAATGTGATTCTCATCCGTCAGCTTCAGATTCTGCGGCTTTATGTCCCGGTGAATGATCGGCGGCTCATGAGAGTGTAAATACGACAGAGCATCAAGCAACTGATCCGCCCAAAACATCACCCAGCTTATCGGATAAGGTTTGTTTGCGGACTCCAACCGTTTGGAGAGATCGTCGCCCGAGATATGCTCCATGACCAGATATTGATCGCCGTTGTCGGGAAAATGATCACTCACCTTTGGCAGGACCGGATGGCGCAGACGGGCAAGGATCTTCGCTTCCCGCTCGAAAGCATTCCCAAGCATTTCGTCATCAGAGAAATATGTTCGCTTTAATGCGATCGCACTTCCCAGCCGCTGATCGACGGCGAGATAAACCTCACCCATCCCGCCTTTTCCTATCAGTTGAACCACTAGGTAGCGGTTTTGAATCATCGTGTTTGGAGCTAATGGTTTCATTAAATAGA
>JBBRUA010000136.1:0-8085 GCA_038248245.1 Pyrinomonadales bacterium
CGGTCAACACTTTGGTCGCCCCCATCTGCTCCGCGATCAGACCTGAAAAGCTGACCGGCGGAGGCGGCGGAGATTTTGCCAATTGGCGCGATTTGAGACGCAAGAGTTTTGGGTCCGCCCGGTAAGGGATCGTTCGCTGGAATGCATCATTAGCCTTAATGATGAGGTCCCGAAGTTGCGGGTATTCCGCAGGCGTCGTTACATCCTTATTTATGACAAGGTGACGAATAACCTCGACCTTGCCGTCCTTTTTGATGTATTCGCTACGATAACTGCCGAGGACGTTTGTCGTAGTCAGAGAAGGCGGCAAATCCCCGATTACGACACCTTCGGGAAACGAAACGGAGTAGGTCTCGCGAAATGACGCAGCCCCAAGCATTAGGTTCATTTTTCGCGTTTCGGGAACTACATAATCGCCTAGACCGCCGATGTACGTCATGTTTATCGCGATCGGGATCATGAAGTTGCCGGTCGGCGTCATCGTCGTATTATCTTTGATGTCGACGTCGAACTCGATCGTGAATGGTTCGCCGACCTTAAACGGACTGCTGATATTCTTGATACGACCGCTTCCATTTACGCCGTAGTAGGCGAGTGTGTATTTGATCAGGTTACTTTCGTTAGCGGACGCTCCGCCGAAGAGGGGACGATAGATCATCTCGATGCGCCCGCTGTATGTGTTTTTCGCCGTCGCAGCAATATCGCCGGTCGGTGAAATGCTTATAGCGACTTCGCTTTCGATCTGGTTATCCTTTGGCCGGTCCTGCGGTGTGCTTATCAGGCCGGTTTTATTACCGGCTAGAAAGGCTTTTTTCCCAACGATAGTTTGTGGTATTAGCCCAAGCCGCGTATTCGGCGCCGTGGCGTCGGCAAATAGATCAAGGCTTGGGATATAGAGTATCGCGTGGTTAAAGTAAGCTGCGGTCGCAACTGAGGGAAACCATGTGCCAAGATCCGACCTTATGAGGACCGGATAGCTTTCGATGCCTTTGGCCTTTAGCATCGCGTTTAGAAGCGTCGTATAGTCTTTGCAGTCGCCGTATCTATTTGCCAAAATGTCTGACGCTCGATGCGGTATCCAGCCGCTGCGATCGGTTATGATCGACAAATATCGAACGTTCTTATTCACCCACCTGTAGATATCCGAAGCTTTCTCCTGGTCGGTTAGGCTCGATTTCGTTATCTCATCGGCGGTCGCCTGTATTTCCGGCGTGACTTCTGACATTTTATCGGCCTCCGCCCAGTAGGCCGTTCCGAGTTCGTCATATGATTTGAAGCTGGTGACCGCAAGACGTGGACTTACGTCGTACATATCAGTCATCAACTGCTCATATTCGAGACCCTTAAGATTTTTCTTGCTCCACTTCCATCGTGCCCGGCCGCCTTCGTCGGCGATGCGTCCTCCGTCGAGATCGATCGCCTGCACGTAGAGCGGATAATCGGTAGGAGCGGACAGATTGATCTCGGCTGAATCCCAATCGTAGATCGCGCCGAGCATTTCCAAGGTACTAAAATGACCCTGAAAGAATGGCTTTTTTGTTGTCATCTTTAGCTTATAATGGGCCGCATCGCCAACGGTGAGTCCGGTGAATACGACCTGAATTTGCATCAAAGACGAAAACGACGGTGCCGCCTCTGCTTGAGCAGTCGGTGAAGTTGTGATCGCAGATGCTGGAAGAATTACCTTTTGGCCATTGGCCTTTAAGATATATGCATCAGTTATTTCAGCCGTTTCAAGATCTTTATTGAATATCCGCTCATATTTCGACACGTAGGATAAGCTCTGCACAGAACGGGCTCGCGTGAGAATGTCGAGAGTCTCCACACTCGTTCCGCCGCGATCTACGTCAATATTCGAGATATACTTTTCGACCGTCGCACCGAAAGTAACCGGATCGGCCGAAGGCTTGATCATTGCCGCTTTCGGTTTAGATATCGGGGCTTTTGGCCGCGGCTTGGTCTGACCGACGAGCGGAATAGAAAGTAGAAGGATGATGAGCGGAATATAAAAGCGTTTTCCGGGATTCATTTCGTGGAGAGACTCCTTTTTTAAGCGATATTATTTCGATTTAGTGACGGATGTGTTTGAATTGGATTCGTTGGTCGCGACCTGAGGCGGAGCGTCGCCTTCTTTTTGTATATCTTCCGGCGATTTCCAGCCGGCCTTTCTCAATAGATCTAACGCAAAACGCACCGGCACGGCCATGTTGGCAGCCGTGTTTTCGGTGAAAACTCCGAAATTTACGCCAATGACCTTTCCGGCCTGGCCGAACAGCGGAGCGCCTGAGCCGCCCTCGGCGGTTTTGGCATCGTGAACTATGCGTCGTGCATCAAGGTCGGTGATCGCTCCCTGCGTGGTGAGCGGAACTATCTTTTGAGACTGAGCGAGGAAATTGATCAGGTTCTGCCGCGAGTTGCCAAAACGCCTGTTGATCGATTTTGCTTCGTCGTCATCGACCATTGCGAGCAGGCGGTCGGGACCGCTCGGGTAGCCCATCGTGACGACTGTTTTGCCGATCGCGGCCGACTCGCCATCAAGTTCTAGCGGAAGTGAAGGTAAATTCTCAGGCAGCAGAGTCGCATCGACCGTTCCGATCCCAAGGTCGTCACGGCCGCCGAGTTGGCGGACCTTTAGCGGGAAAGGCTTGGCGACATTTGGAAAGTAAATATCGAGCCTCTTGACGCGGGCCCTGCCGTTGGCGGCGGCCATCATTTGTTTGACGTTGTCGTCCTCTTCCCAAGGTTGTAGGACGTGACGGTTGGTGACGATGTAGCCGCTGCCGACGTGGAAACCGGTGCCGATAAAATCATATTCCACCGGCGAACCGTTGCCCTCGGTCGACAAGCCGATCTGCTGCGGCGGAGGCGTCTGGCTCGGGTCTTCCGACTGAGTTGGTTCGTACGGATTCGGCCTGAATGCCTGCGGATCGGCGTAACGCAGAACCTTGCCGGTCTTTTTATCCACGAGATCGTAAACGCCGACGATCAGGCAAACTGCACCGCCGTATTCGACGCGCACATTCTGCGCGAGGGAAACGGTGCGGATCATGTCCTTGTTGGTTTTATCAAGCTCGCCGATCTGGTCGCTGGTCTGGCCGAGCTTTTTCTCCAGATTGGTGATGATCGCGCTTTGCTGTTCGGATTGCTTGCGGCTTTCCTGCAGCTCTTTGTTGACCGCGTATCCGATGTAAAAAACACCGGTGATGAAGCCGACGACCAGCACGAGCGTGATCAGCTTCGTCGTGACGGAGATCTCGCGGGCAAGTTCGCGGGTGAATTCCCGCAGGAACGCCTTCGCGTCATCGCGTTGGGCCGTAGCCGCAGATTCCAGTGCCGCGGCCTCGATGAATTGTGCGATGTGCGGCTGCTCGCGGTTCGTGGTGATGAGCGAAGACTTCGTCTCAAGCGAAAAGAACGCGAACGCGATGCCGGTGTCATCGACGTCGATGATATCGCCGTCGGTGATGGCGATGAACCTCCGCATCGGCTTGCCGTTGATCCTGAGGCCGAGCGACTCGTCAAAATCGATGATCCGGTAGGCTCCGTCGGCGTTCTCAAGGTCAAACCACATCCCGCCGGCAATCTTTTTCGGCGTATGGATCTGCAGGTCGCTGACCTCATCCGAACCGACACGGATACGCTCTTGCGAGAAAAACTCCGTGCGTTTTTCGATGCCGACCGAGATGTGGATGATAATGCCTAATGCCATGAGAAAGTAACGTTCGTCGTGAGAGATTCTACCATAACAGAAAGGACGTTAGATGCGATTATTTATAAGGCGTGGCAAAATAATGTAATGAGCAAACCGAAATTTATCGATGACCGCGAAACGCTCGAAAAGCTGGCACCGATGATCAAAGCCCCGATCGAGCGGCAGGTCTTCGTCTGCAACGGAAAATCGTGCCTCGCCGTCGGCAGTGCCGAGGTCAAAGCCGAGTTCGAACGAATACTCGAGGCGAAAGGCCTCCGCCAGGGCAAAGAGAAAAAAGGCCGCAACCCAATGGGCAAGATCCTCCTCACCGACTGCGGCTCCATCGGCTTCTGCTCCCTCGGCACCGCCGTCATCGTCCACCCCGACGGCACAATCTACGGCCAAGTCCAACCCGAAGACGTCCCCGAGATCATCGAAGAGCATCTGGAGAAGGGAATTGTGGTTAAGAGATTGGCGCTGATTGAGGTTACCTGAAATGAACCATTGGAAACTGACATTGCTGACCATCGTCGGGTTGATGGTGCTTCTTTTCATAGGGAAGGTGTATTGGGATGAGTATCAACACTATAGAGCCTCCCAGAATATGCCCGAACTATTGAAGATTCTTGACAGCGTTGAAATCCCACCCGGAGGGCACGAGGTTGAAACGACGACATCTATCAATGAGTATGCTGCTTCGGTTTGGAGATCCTACGAACACGATATACCGGTTACCGATTTGAAGGAGCGGGTATGGGAGCAGATCGAACCTGCCGGGTTTAGCTTCTTTCAGAAATACGAAGCTTATGGCGGCTCGCAGTATTCATTTCGCAAAGGTGAATACGAAGTCATCGTCGCTGAAGTCAGAGGTAGTAGCACGACCGCCAACGTAGCGATCAGCGTGAACTGGTACGGGTTAGAGCGATGAACTTCCAGCGTTTTTGGGACGTTTTACGCCGTCCCGAACCGCTGAGTTGATCGACCCCGTCACATAATTCCAGCGATTCCTCAAAACCTCAAATTCCAAGGAATATGCAGCCACGATAATATCGAAATGTGGGGGTCCTCTAGTAAGATGGCATATTCATCCATAGAGATTTTACCTTGGGCTATCGAGATTTACCTAGCATCCAACCATACTAGATATGCGATTATCGGTATTTGATATATAAATACCGAGATAGGATATTATGTCTATCGAGACTCAATCGGCGTCCATCGAGATTGAATAATTGTCCATCGAGAATGTATAGTGTTCTTTAGATATCGGACATTCTCTTCACAAAATGCGAGGTGCGGTATGCTTAAACTTGATGCGAGGCGCGGTTTTGATGTGCGCGGGGTTAAAAATCCGGTGTCGTTTATGATGAAGAACGGTATTAACCGTTCGACTGCGAGCAATCTTTATCGCGGACAGGTGGAGTTCGTGCGGCTTGGGCACCTCGAAAAGCTTTGTTCGCTGCTCAGATGCACTCCGAACGATCTGCTTTCGTTTACCCCTGACGTGCGGAACACTCTTGACGAAGACCATCCGCTCAACGCCCTCAAACGCGACCGCGCCGCCAAAAACATCACTGAAATGGCCGCAAATCTTCCTCTAGATAAGCTCGACAAGCTCGAATTAATGCTCGAACAGCTTGAAAATGAGTGAGCTGTAGCCACGTATCGCCGTCAATATTCATCAACGACCTTCTTAGCGTCGCCGAAGAGCATAATTACGGAATTAAAAATGATCCCGGTATTTTGGAATCGAGTGTGGCGAGGATACAGTCGTTTGCTTTTGCTAACTCTGACAAATGGCCGTCAGTTGTTTGTTTTGCGGCTGTTACCCATTGCGGAAGTTTTGAAACATCATTGCCATCGACTACAAACTCAAAATCGTATGCTTCAGACTTTTTCAATAATGACAGTTCGGTCTTGGCCTGTTCAAGGGTTACGTTGTAATGCGAAATCTGCGACACGATGCGGACGAAGCCTAGTTCCGTGATGGAACAGGTCACAAACTCCGGCGTTCCGTTTGCGGCAAGTGAGGCCACCCAGTTGCGAACTCTATCCCGAAATTGGTGTCGGGTTATTCCAAGGGCGATGAGAACGTTTACATCGAGCAAGTATCTCATGGGAAATCGGTGAGCATCTCACGAACCATTTCGTTAGTTAAAACCGGAGCGTCCTCGCCAACATCGATTACTGGCAGACCGGTAATCGAATCTGTAATAATTCGAGCCTTGCGTGGCTTTTTCCGTTGAGGCGAAAGGATAATTTCTCCGTTCTTGAGGTCCGCTTTCAGCGTATCGCCCAATTTTAAACCGAGGCGACGACGCATCGATGCTGGTATTACGACTTGTCCTTTTTCTAACACCTTCGTTTCCATAAATATAATTCTAACACTCGAGTCAACTACGCATCGCCGTGAGGATCTCATCGACGACCTTCTTTGCATCCCCAAACAGCATCAACGTATTGTCCTTATAAAACAGCGGGTTATCGACGCCGGCGTAGCCGCTGGCCATGCCGCGTTTCATGACGATGGTGTCGCGGGCTTCCCAGACGTGGAGGACGGGCATGCCGGCGATGGGCGAGCCGGGGTCGTCCATGGCGGAAGGGTTGACGATGTCGTTGGCACCGATGACCCAAGCGACGTCGGTGGCAGGGAAGTCGTCGTTGACCTCTTCCATTTCGAAGACGATGTCGTAGGGAATGTTAGCCTCGGCGAGCAGGACGTTCATGTGGCCTGGCAGGCGGCCGGCGACCGGATGGATGGCGAATTTGACCTCGACATTTTTGGCTTTGAGAATCTTAACTACCTCAGCGAGCGAGTGCTGTGCCTGCGCAACGGCGAGTCCGTAACCCGGGATGATGATGATCTTGCGTGCGTTTGAGAGCAGGTCCGCGGCCGCGGGCGATTCGATCGAATGGACTTCGCCGGCAGGTGCCGCAGCTGAGCTTGAACTCGAACTAGTGTCCGTCCCAAATCCGCCGAGCATCACGCTGACGAACGAGCGGTTCATGCCTTGGCACATGATATAGCTAAGAATCGCACCGCTTGAGCCGACGAGGGCTCCGGTGATGATCAGCAGGTCGTTGCCAAGCATGAAACCCGCCGCCGCCGCCGCCCAGCCGGAATAGCTGTTCAGCATCGAAACGACCACCGGCATATCCGCTCCGCCGATCGCCATGATGAAGTGAATCCCGAGGATTCCCGTCAGAACCGTCGCGATGATCAGCGGCCACTGGCCAAGGCTCGGATCAGGCGACATCAGGAATGCGGCACCCAACCCGATCGTGCCAAGAAGCATGATCAGATTGATCACATGCCGCCCGGGCAGCATAAATGGTTTGCCGCCGATTGAACCACGGAGTTTGAGAAACGCGATGACCGAACCGGTGAAGGTGATTGAACCGATAATAACGCCGATAAAGATCTCGACGAGATGCAGAGTGTGTTCGCCCGACGACATCGGCTTCTGCGGCCCGAGGTACGTTGCAAACCCGACCAACACGGCCGCGAGTCCTACGAAACTGTGCAGCATCGCCACCAGCTCCGGCATCGACGTCATCTGAACCCGCGAAGCCAGGATCGCACCGATAACCAAACCGGGTATCAAAGCCGCCGCCAAAACCGGCAACCCGCCAACCTGCATCCCGGCCGCCGTCGCCACCAGTGCGATCAACATCCCCAAAATGCCGTAAAAATTCCCCCGCCGGGCCGTCGACTGCTGCGACAACCCACCAAGACTCAAAATAAACAACGCACTAGCGGCGATGTAGGCGATAGTGATAAGTGATTGCTGCATTAAAAATAAATCAAGACAAAGTCAAAAATGATGCAAAATCGTCCTCGACAAATTCAGATATCTTCGAGAATTCCCGTCGGATAATACTTTCAACCTCTCGGGTCGAGCAGTTTCCAAGCCGTATCCAAATAACCTTTGGCGGAAAGCCGAACAGCAAACTTCTGTCGTGCATATCCGAATCTTTTGAAACGATAACGAAATCTTCTCTGACGGCTAATTGCCAGACTTCTGGATCGTCGGCAGACTTGAGTTCGACGAGCCGCACATGCGTCGAATCCGGAAATAGATCGGCCAGCTTGACGACCAACCGGTGCGATAAATTTTCGTCAAAAAGTAACTTCACGCGGCAATCGGCACCTGCATCAATCTACGCTCCCGGTCAGCCGCAAATGCGATGGCGGCTTTCAGATCGTCGCGGGTCAAGTCAGGAAAATCTTCAAGAATCTCTTCCACCGTCATCTCCGACGCAAGATACTCTAAAACCTCGTAAACCGTAATTCGCAGCCCGCGAATACAAGGCTTGCCACCGCGTTTGTTGGGTTCAATGGTTATGTAATCTTGGTAGTTCATATTCCAAAGTATAAATCATCTTTGCTGTAA
>JBBRUA010000137.1:0-8045 GCA_038248245.1 Pyrinomonadales bacterium
CCGTTATTAATTTTGCATGGTATGTCGGACGACAATGTACCTGTACAGGATTCGATCCAGCTGATTGAAAAGCTCATTCGGCTCGGAAAGACACAATATTTCGAAGCAATGCTCTACCCGAGCGAGAATCACGGTTTCGTTCGACCTGAGAGCTGGACCGACGAGTACGAGCGAATCCTCGCATTATTTGAAAAACATCTTCGTTAAATAAAGAAGAGGCTGTCTGAAAAGACAATCCACTTTTCCCTGAAAGGGAAGAATTTAATAGCGGCGGGTAAAATGAGGCTTTGCGAATGACACCCGCCGTTCTTGAATGAGATGATTCCGACGCTGTAAGCGTCGTATTAAAAAAACCGGACGTTTCGCTTTTGCTCAACATCCGGCTATTAAATTTATCGCTTTCAGCGATTTTAGTGACTTTTTTCAGACATCCTCTTTCTCGCTCATTCACGAGCCGAAGGCCTTTCCCTAATTAGATCGCTCAGTGATTGTGGCGAACGCCATCATGGCGTGCCGTTAGTGTTAAAAACAGAGGTATATCAGCCGGGATCATCTCGCTCGTTACATCGTGTCCGCACCATTGCTGGCGAACCCCCAACCGGCGAAATTCCATTTCGTCATTTAGCGCCAACAGATCAAAGTTTGAGCTAATCGACGCATAGGCGGCGGTTGCGGTAGTTTTTCTCGGTAGAACGCTGTCCATCATCGCCGTGTTATAGGCAAATGCTGCCATGATAACTGCCGAACGCTTCATATCCTCTTCGAGCGTACGATCGGCAACATCCTGGGTCGTGTGCCAAGTGCGGCCGAAATACTCGATCGGATCCTGAATGAACTGGAATCCTGGCAACCCTATTCCGTCAAAGGCCTGATGATCGGTGCCGCCAACCGAATTGACGGTGACAGTCGAAGCCCCAAGATCCTTGAACGGACCGAACCATTCTCGGAAAATCGGCCGAAGCTGCTCATTTCCCTGCATATTAATGCCCCGGATCTGACCCGTGCCGTTATCTAGGTTGTAATAGGCGGAAAATTTGTCATAGCCCGGCTTTTTATTGATCGACGCCGTACCGGTGCCCGCCATTGCAGCAAACGCCACCGCATCTGAGCCGTCTCCGAGTTGACCTAAGTTCTTAGACACCCAGCCGCGCGATCCGAGAAGTCCCTGCTCTTCGCCGGTCCAAAGACCGATCTTGATAGTCCGGCGTGGTTTTACGCCGGTTGCAACCAGGATACGCATCGCCTCCATAGCCATCGTCACGCCCGCTCCGTTATCGGTCGAGCCATTTCCAGAATGCCACGAATCCAGATGCCCGCCGACCATCACGACCTCGTCTTTCAAATCGGTTCCGGGTATCTCGGCGATTGTATTGTAGCCCTGCAGATCGTCGTCAAAGAATTTCACCGCGAGGTCGACCGTCATCTTGACCGGAAGTCCTTGCTTTACAAGCCTGTACATACGATTGTACTGCTCGGTCTCGGCGACGAGCTGCGGGATCGTCGGTGGCGCGTTTTTAGAATAAACTCGCATTCCTGCTAACGGATTGCCAGTTCCGGTGCCGCCCGGAATAGGCGTTGTTGTAACAGGTGGCGGTGCCGGGCTTGCACCCATCACGCGGATCGTGCCGGAATCTGTTCCCATGCTAGGATCTACGAGAACAGCCACGCCTTCTTCGAAATAGAATCGCATCTTGCGAGCGTTAAAAGCCTGTGCTCCCCCGGGTGCTCCGGCCGGGCGGCCACGGTTTAACTGAACATTGTCATTCGGTTTGGCAGCGTCCAGCTTCGCCAGTTCTTCGTCAGAAACGCGAGTCGCTATCGGCTTAAATCCGGGTTCGACCGGACGCTCGGGCATCGTCAGAACAATTGCTCCCTTCAGTTTGCCCTTGTATTTTTCCAGTCCGGCTTCGTCCGTCGCATCAACGAAAACTACGTCGCCGGTGATCGCACCGTTGGTCGATGGCGACCAAGCCTTTGGAAACGCACGAAACGCCACAAACTCTCCGTTTGCGTTAACTGAAGCGGTATAGCGTCGAAGTTCCCAGCCCTTGCCGAATTCGCCCCAGGGGTCCACGATCGAGTTCTTCATTCCCCACTTTTCAAGTTGCTCGCGCGTCCAGTTGTTGGCACGACGCTGCGCCGGTGAATTGGTCAAACGTGCTCCGATCACGTCGCTGAGGTATTTCATCGTCGCCATGGCCTGCGAGCGATTCATACCCTCATCTCGTATCATTTCGACAGCCGAGCGTTGCACTCCGGTAGCGCTCTGAGCAAACACGAAAACCGGCGACAGCATACTGACGACGAGCAAAAAGGCAATGTTCCATTTCCTTAACATCAAGGTCCTCCACTAAAATTTGATTTGATTCTCTTAAGCCGAAGCAGAGTTTGCAATTTGGCAGGCAACTTCCCGACGGCACAGTGTTCCCTAACTATTACGTACGACCGGCGGGATTGTTTCAATACGTAATCATTGATTATCTCGGCAATATCGGCGATAATCGCGATAGTTCTTAAACCAATTGGCGGCTTAGCCGTTTCCCCATTATGCGTATATTAGTCACCGGCGGTGCTGGCTTTATCGGCTCTCACCTCTGCGAACGGCTCATCAACGAAGGCAACGAGGTCATTTGTCTCGACAATTTCTTCACCGGGCGAAAGGCGAATATATCGCATCTGCTTGATAGCAGATCGTTTGAGCTGATTCGCCACGATGTGACGGAACCAATTCTCGTAGAGGTCGATCAGATCTACAATCTCGCGTGCCCGGCCTCACCCGTCCATTACCAGTACAATCCGGTCAAAACCGTTAAGACCAATGTAATGGGAATGATAAACATGCTCGGACTTGCAAAACGTGTGAGGGCGCGTATTTTGCAGGCTTCGACATCCGAAGTTTACGGCGATCCCGTCGAGCATCCTCAGACGGAATCGTACAACGGCAACGTCAATCCGATCGGCCTTCGCAGTTGCTATGACGAAGGCAAACGTGTCGCCGAGACACTGATGATGGACTATCATCGGCAAAGCAATGTCGATACGCGCATCGTCCGTATTTTCAACACTTACGGCACGCGGATGCTCGCCAACGATGGCCGTGTCGTTTCCAATTTCATCGTCCAGGCACTTCGCGGCGATAAACTTACGATCTACGGTGACGGCTCGCAGACGCGGTCATTCTGCTACGTCAGCGACCTCGTCGAGGGCTTTATCCGACTGATGAATACCGAGGCCGACGACATTCATATGCCGGTCAACATTGGCAACCCCGGCGAATTCACGATGAACGAACTCGCCGACGAGGTTGCCGCAGCCACCGGCAGACCGATCGAGATCGAACATCTGCCTTTGCCACAAGATGATCCGCGGCAACGCAAACCAGATATTGAACGCGCGAAATCCGTCCTCGGATGGGAACCCACAGTTCCGCTTCGCGAAGGCTTAAAGCGAACGGTTGAATACTTTCAGCAGACTCTTAACAATTAAATTATGAAGATCTTGATCACCGGCGGTGCCGGATTTATTGGCAGCCATCTCTCGGACAAACTTATCGGCGAAGGCCATGAGGTTACCGTCATCGACGACCTCTCGACCGGACGTTATTCGAATATCGCCCACCTGGAGGACAAACCCGGCTTTCGCTTGATCATCGAATCCGTGCTCAATGCCGGCCTGATGGAACGCCTGATCCGCGACACGGATCGCGTTTATCACATGGCGAGCGCCGTTGGCGTTCGGCTTATCATGGAACAACCGGTTAAGACGATCGAGACTATTTTTCACGGTACCGACGCCGTGCTCAAATATTGTTCGCGTTACCGAAAGCGTGTCCTGATCCCGAGCACCTCAGAGGTTTACGGCAAAGGCATCAAAGTTCCGTTTAGCGAGGACGATGACCTACTGACTGGCGGCACCGACAAACACCGCTGGGCATACGCTTGTGCCAAAACTTTGGATGAATTTTTAGCGCTTGCTCACTGGAAGGAAACGCAATTACCGGTCGTTGTATGCCGTCTATTCAATACTGTCGGTCCGAGACAGACCGGACAGTATGGAATGGTCGTGCCACGGTTTGTCCACGCCGCTCTTAGGAACGAGACGATCGAGATACACGGCGACGGAACGCAATCACGCTGCTTCGGCCACGTTGCCGACGTTGTCGAAGGGTTGACAAAACTCATCGAAACGCCGGAGTGCTTCGGAACAGTAGTCAACCTTGGAAATAGCGAAGAAGTTTCCATCAACGGCCTTGCCGAACGTGCGATCGCCCTGACCGGCAGCACGAGCAAGATCAAGTATATTTCTTACGATGAGGCCTACGGCGCCGGATTCGAAGACATGCAGCGACGTGTGCCCAGTCTTGAAAAAGCTGCTCGCTTGATCGGCTATCAGCCAACCCGAACGCTGGATAACATCATCAATGATGTAACGGCGGAATACCGAAATGGCGTCGCCGAACTTGGAACCCATGCATAAATTTAATTTCCAGACGAAAACCGCGTCGATCGCCGCCTTGCTTCTTTTTTGCGCGATCTGTTTTATAACGCCTGTGTCCGCTCAGAACACAGGTGGGCTAAAAGGAAAAGTTCGTACACGGGCCGGTGTGGGAATCGGCGGTGCATCGGTTGCGGTCCGGCAAAAAGGCGAGGATTTAAAATCCGTCACGGCGGATGACAAAGGTTTTTTTACCATCAGCGACCTCGAACCTGGGTTTTACAATATGGTTTTTGACGCTAACGGCTACGCGAGCGGCGTGCTTTATAACGTAGAAGTTAAGAAGAAAAAGGTCAGCGACCTCGGCGACCGGTTGATGCTTTCATCTGATCAGGGCACCCAGATCATTGTAAAAGGAAGCGTCTTTTTCAAAGAAGGCACAAGCGTGACCGGTGCGAAGGTTGAACTTGAGAAAATAAATTCCGACGGATCGATCCAAAAGATCGGCAACACTATGACGAGCGTCAGCGGCGAATTCACCTTTCGCCGTCCCGAAGGTGCAGCTAAATTCCGCATCACCGCCAAATTTAACGGCGTCACCGCCACAAAAGATCTGGAAGTTGCAGAAGCCGCGATCTACCGACTCGCCATCACGCTCGATACCTCACGAAGCCAAAAATAAACTTAAACGCAATCGAAACAAAAGGCACGAACAGAATTTCCCGATCCTGTTCGTGCTTCTTCGTGTCCGTTCGTACCCAATTCCTTATATCGCCTAATTTATCGTCTCAGTTATCTCATCCGGCGGCCGGTGTGCGTCGAGGTTTGCCGTGTCGGTGACGATCAGCGGGATCTCGTCGACAACTACTGTATTGGCGAGCGTCTGTACCCAATATGTTCCGGCATCGGGAAAAACGACGTTGACGAAAAAGCTGACATTGTCGGTGAAGCCACCCGGAGCGAGTTCAAGGTTTGTTGGCTGCGAGGTAACGATCAGATTATCCTTTTGAGGCGACAGGATCCGCACCTCGGTCTGGTGCTGGCCGCTGCCCCGCCAGTGGTTGATAACGGCGAATTTGATCAGCGAAACCGGCAGTTGCTCGACCATAATGTTCTGAAAGATACCCATCATCGAGATCTTATTTCCCATCTCGATACGCACATCGTCGCACATCAGCGTGTACTCAAGTCTTAGTTGTTCTGTTTCCATAATTAAAAAATCTCTCTGGGTAAATTTTTGCTTTTCAAACGGTCAAGGTCAAGAGTATACTCAAAAAATAGTGTTTTCCGAGGTTTTCTTTGTAGCGTCACAAGGGGTTTTATGCTCGACTATATTCTGATCGGCCTTTGCCTAGTTCTTGTAGGCATCGTGGGTTTGCAGTTCACCTACATGTTCTATCTAGACCGCATCGACCGCGAACGCAAAAAACATGTTCGTCATCTCGAACGCCGCGTTAAACGGCTGACCGAGCAATTGGAATCCAGCGGCCAACGCTTGGCTGATCAGACCGAGATCCTCGAGCGGGTTTATCCCGACTACATTCTTGAAGACGAACAATGGGCCGACGTCATCGACGAACGTTAAACGTCAAGCTGGACGATCGTCGATCCCCAACTGCCGGAAAATTCCGGTGCGTTCTTAAACGATTTAACAAAATCCGTCTCCGACAACACGTTGCGGACTATCTCACGCTGGACGCCGACGCCTTTGCCGTGAATGATCCGCACGATCACAAAGCCTTTCTTGTATGCCTCGATCAGATACGCCTCCGTGACGGCCCGAATGTCCTTCGGGCTGAACGAATGCAGGTCAATCGAGTCGGTGATCTCGATGTCGATCGGTTCTTCGGTTTCCATCGTCTCCGCTATTTCGATTTTATTTGATACTGGGCAACGTCTTCGGGCGGATTTACCCGCAGCCGATTTTTATCTTTGAAAACGGTGAAGCTTTTCGTGTCCATCGTTCCCGACGGGCTTCGCAGTTGGATCGAGAACGTCTTATTATCGCCTTTCCCGTCAAGCTTTAATGGCAACGAACCCCAAAAATCCGTGTTATTCGGATTGCGCCAGACGGTGTAATAGCTCTGGTCATACTTATCGAACGCCAACACCAGAATTCCGTCAAAATCAGGCTCAACGCCGTCGATAGCTTTGACAGCATTGGTTCTGGTTAATATCACCCAGCTTCCCGGTGTCGTCGCACGGTTTATAGTTTTATCCGAATTATCGCCGTCGAGCCGCTGCCAGGTGACAAATTTCTTGTTGTTCGCCTGAAAAAAGACAATGTCGCTCGGCACCTGGAGTTCGACCTGCCGGCCAAAGATCCATCCTGCCGGAGCCGGCGAAACCGACGGATCGAGCCGCACCTGATACCAGATGTCGTATTTTTCCTGAATGTTATCAGGCTCACCTGCTTTGGCCGCCTCGATCTCATCGTTCTTCGATTTCTTGCCCGACTTCTGAGTTCCCTTCGGAGCGTCATCGACGTCCGGAGCTTCCTGTTTTGGGACAAATTTCCATGCCATAATGTCGAATGTCGAACCGTTCGCGAGCTTGAACAAAACATTCTCCGGGTTCATATCCGGAGCAAATCGCAGGTTCGACGCACTGCGGATAATTCCCGATGCCTGCGGCGCCTGATCTTGGAACTGCTCCGCCAGCGCCTTCGATCGGTCAAGGGTTTTGCTGGTAATAACGTTCTGCGCCTCGACCCAGCCCTCGGTCGCAGCTTCGTCTCGGGCTCGAACGCGGTACCAGAGCACTTTTTCGAAATCTTCTTGATCGAGCACGTCCAAACGCTCACCACGCTTGACCTCGAGCAGGTCTGCGGCGACAACCGAATACGAAGTGCGGATCTGTGCCGTTTTGGCGATCACGGTGGCCGTGTCCGCATCACCCACGACGCCCGCTGCTCCGCTTATGGTCTGGTCGATGAACGTGCAGCCAGCGTTAAAAATGCTTGCGAACAAAACTATTGATGCTATTAAAACCTTTACTTTCATTTCGAATCTTTTGACAACTTTCGCCACGTATTATAACCCAATTTGTCTAACAAATCTTTCTGCCGCGAGTTCGGTTTTTTCAAAACCGAAAGCCGCGAAGCCGAATTCGTCGCGCCCGTTTCGAGTCCGACCATCTGTAAATACTCGGCCCACTCGATCTTTTCATTGCCCGTAATGTAACGCTCCGTGATAGACCGGAGTTCCGGGTGTTTCGCAAAGGCGGCGAGAATCGCTTCGTTACCGTCGATCCTCGGCTCTTGATTTTGATGCTTCTGGTAGATCTCACGCAGTACGTTTTCTACCGACCGCTTCCCTTTGGAATTCTGAAGCAGGGCGAGATCGCAGAGGAACGCCACAAGCATTCCGCGTGCATAGACCTGCGTATTCGCACCGCTGAAACGATTCTTGGACGCATCGATCAGACTCACGTTCATCGTCTGTCCGGCATCGATCGCATGGGCTCGGCTCAGCGTATCCAAAAAATTGTCGAAACCAATTGTATTCGTCGCCACGCCCGTTCGCAGTGACTGGTACAACGCAAACCCCTCGTAAAACCAATCGTAATTACCACTAAGATTCACGCCGTTCGGTATCCACAAATGAAACATC